>ONYG01000074.1 GCA_900321995.1 uncultured Methanobrevibacter sp.
AAAAAAAGAACATTAGAATAGTTAAAAGGTAATTAAAATGCTTAAAAGACTTAAAGATATTGTAAGAAAAAGTTCAATTCATGTTTGTATCGTTAACTGTGGAGGATGTAATGGCTGTGATGTAGAGCTAGTTGCACTCTTATCTCCTCGTTACGACCTTGAACAATACGGTATCTATGTTCACAACAATCCTCGTGAAGCTGATGTTCTTTTAGTAACTGGAGCAGTTACAGAACAATGGAGAGACAATTTAAGAAGGATCTATGCAAAAACTCCAGAGCCTAAAATAGTTGTAGCAGTAGGAAACTGCCCTCAATCTGGAGATGTCTTTGCACAAGAGGGAGGAAGAGTTCTTGCTCCTGTTTCTGACTTTATTCCTGTTGATGCAGCGATTCCAGGATGTCCTCCAAGACCTAGTGAAATTTTAGAGGCAGTATTAACTGTAGCTCCAGGAGCACTTGCTGCTAAAGGAAGAGCTCAAGACAGTCGTGAGGATTAGTTAAAAGATTTATATTAGCAGTCGAGGATTAGTTAAAAGATTTATATTATGTATTCATGAGTTTAAAAAAGATTTTTTATCCCTCATGAAATTAATTAAAAGATTTATATTTATTAAAGTAAATACGGAGTCAAGATATTATGATATTACCAATTGGACCAATTCACCCAGGTTTAAAGGAACCATTAAGGCTTAAGCTTAAGACTCAAGGTGAAAAAGTCATTAAGGCAGAAATCGACTATGGTTATGTTCATAGAGGTATTGAAAAGATTATGGAAGGTAAGACTTGGCAGAAATGTATTTACTTGTCTGAAAGGATATGTGGTATCTGTTCATATGAGCATACACAATCCTTTGCAGAAACTTTAGAACTTATTTCAGGCGTTCAAGCACCATTAAGAGCACAATACTTAAGGGTCATTACAAATGAGTTAGACAGAATACAATCTCATTTATTGGCTAATTCCACTTTCTTCAAGACTCTTGACCATGAGACCTTGTTTATGCATGTTCTTGCCTTAAGGGAATATGCTATGGATTCTCTTGAATTGTTGACTGGTAATAGGGTTAATTTAGGTTGGAATGTTGTAGGTGGCGTGAGAATGGATGCAGAGCAAAAGCACTTCGATGCAATCTTGGAAAACCTTAAGATAATTGAAGATGGATTTGATAGGCATATTGCATTGTTTGAAGAGGCACCTATTGTTGCATTAAGGGCAAAAGGTGTTGGAGTCATGACTAAGGAAGAGGCTATTAAAGGTCATGCTGTAGGTCCTATCGGAAGAGCATCTGGAATAAAATATGATTATAGGCAACAACATCCTACCTATAGGGATGAACTTGAATTTAAGCCTATCTGGAGAAAAGAGGGAGATAACTATGCCCGTACTTTAAATAGGCTTTATGAAGTAGAGCAATCAATTGATTTAATTAGACAAGCTATAGAAAACATTCCTAAAGGGGACATAAGAGTTCCTGTGGAAATCGCTTCTGGATATGGCCAATGGAGTAATGAGGCTCCTCGTGGAGAGGTCCGTTACATGATTGAGACCAATGGAAATCTTATTAAGAATATCTCCATAAGGACTCCAAGTATTATGAATATAGACTCCTGTGCAAGATATATGCTAAAAGACGTGGCTACTGTTGCGGATGCTGTAGCAACTTATGCATCTGCAGATCCTTGCATTGCTTGTGCTGAAAGAGTGGCTATTACAGACATTGACACTGGTGAATCCACTACCAAAGATTTTTTTGAGGTGAAATGAGTGTCAGTAATTAAGATTGCCAAAGATTTCTTTGAGGTGAAATAAGTGTCCTCTATAATTTGGTATATTTATGAGTTTGCTAGGAAAGCATGGATTGATGGATTCTTTGACGCTAAATCTAGAGAAGACTTGGCTCAAAAGCCAGATAGATTCAGAGATTTTCCAACTGTTATTAAGGAAAACTGTATTGGTTGCGGCTCATGCACTGCTTCCTGTCCATCACCAAATGCAATAAAGCTTATTAGGGATTCTGATAATGAGGAATCCATAGGCCTAATCTATCCTGTAATCAATAAGGCTTCATGCATTAGATGTGGTTTCTGTGCTGAAGTTTGCCCATCCACTCCAAAAACATTGGAATGTGGTGAAAATCACTTTATTCGTGAAGAGTTCAATATAATTCCATCTAAAAGAAAATATATTGTTGATGATTACTTATGCATCAGATGTCAGAAGTGTATGGATGCATGTGAAGTGGGAGCAATTGAAGAAATTGATGATAGGCTTGTTGTTAATCAATCCAAATGTATTTCCTGTGGCAAATGTTTAGATACATGTCCTGTTAAGGGAGCTATGAAAGGAGTATTCGTCAACAACCTTGAAGAGCAAAAGAAAATCATTAATCTTGCAGTCAATACTCTTGAAGATTATATAGAATCCAAGCAAGATAAACTGGTTGAAATAGGCACTGACAGGCTTTATCTTGATGAATTGGATTTTCAACCTATTTATGATGAGGCTTTAACTATTTTAAATGATAAAGAAGTGGTTCATAAAGTCTTAGAGGATGCAATCAATAGATTAAACATTAGAATTATTACTTGGGATGGAGATAAGTGTCAAAAATGTCAAATGTGTATTCCTGACTGTCCTACAGGTGCCATCTCATTCGATTATGATAAGGACACCATAGTTAGAGATAAGGATAAATGCTTAAGGTGCAGTATCTGTTATCAGACCTGTCCTTTCTCAGTTATTAAATATTACTTTGCTAAATTCAATTTAGACACTAATGATAATGATGAAGAAGTTATTCATATTTCCGTAAAGGCTTCTCAACTTGCAGAAAGGAGGGCTTAAAATGGTTCTCTTTTATTCACAATTATGGGGGCATTAGATGGTAAGCGTTAACCCAATTCCAAAACCATTGCGTGAAGTTCATATTGAGTATGAAATAGATGATGAAAAATGTATCCATTGCAGAGACAAACCTTGTCTTAAGGCTTGTCCTATCGATTCAGTCTATTTGGATCCAGATACAAAATTCATTAAATTGGATGAGAACTGCTTTGGATGTGTGCTATGTACTAATGCTTGTCCTTATGATGCAATTCATATTAAAAAGACTTTATCTGAGCCTATTCGTGAAAACGTTCCAAACATCAATAAGAAATTATGCAGAGCTTGCGGTGCATGTGTTAATGCATGTAAATCTGGAGCTATCCACTTGAAATCCACTGGTGGAGAGGAGATGCATAGTGAAATTGATGAGGATAAGTGTATCCGTTGCGGTTACTGTTTTAGAGCTTGCCCTACAGATGCAATAAAGTATGGTGAAATACTTCCAAAAACAGTTAAGGAAGGTAAGACCCTTTGCATTGATCAAGACCAGTGCATTGGCTGTATGACTTGTACAAGAATATGTCCTTCAAAAGGAGCTATCAATGTTGGAAAAACCAATAAGTTGCCATTCATTGACCCAGCATACTGTGCAAGATGTGAAGAGTGTATGAATTCCTGCCCTACATATGCAATCGATTATGTTGAAAGGGAAGAGGCTTTTGAATCATTCAATAAGATTAAGACATTAGAGATTGCATCTGAAATATTAGACCGGGACGTAGAGAGAATTTCAAGGGAAATTACTAAGATAGATAAGGTTCTAATCGAATTGCTTGATGACATTTCTAAGGATTATCACTTTGAAGACTTTGATTATGAAAATTCTATGGACATTAGGGATGTTCCAAGAGGAATGGAATTCTCTAAAGTTGAGATATTCACATGCACTAACTGTAGGTCAATTGTAGTGGATGTAACAGAATTCCTTAATGAGCGTTTGACAGCACTGCTTAAGAAGGACTTGGAAGTGGAAAAGGTTTTGGATATAGTGGAATTCTTCCCTCCAGACTTAGGCATCAATGTTGTAGAGGATAATTGTATCAGCTGCGGATTATGTGTAGATGTTTGTCCTACAAATTCCATAGCTCTTGATGGTCCTAATCCAATTAAGATCGATACTGACAACTCTTGTGTCTATTGTGGATTATGTGCTGAAGTATGTAGCTTTGAAGCAATCAAACTTAAGGAAGAGTTCTTTACAAATAGAAACCATGAAATATTCTTTATTAAAAGAGACTTAAGAGGTAGAAGAAACGGTACAGTGGAAGTTAACGATCATGCTTGCCAATTATGTGAGGTGTGTGTTAAAAACTGTCCAGTGGATGCATTGTCTATAGAAAATAATAAAGTGACAGTAAATCATGATGATTGTATTTCCTGTAGAAATTGTGAAGCCATTTGTCCTTTAAATGCTATAAAAGTTTCTACTATTTGGCAGTTCTTATAATGTTTTTCTTGTTTTAAATTATTTAAATCTAAGGATTTAGTTAATCCTTTAATTTAAGATTAAGTAAATTTTTTTATTTATTATTTTTTTTATTATTCATATTATTATTCATTAAATTTAGGAAGATTAAAAATGGTAAAAAAAGTCTTTATCACTGATTGTGAAGGTCCATTGACTTTAAACGATAATGCATATGAATTAGCTGCAGAGTTTATTGAAGATGGAGATAAATTATTCAAGATAATAAGTCGTTTTGACGATTATTTAGTGGATGATTTAAAAAAAGAGAATTATCATGCTGGAGACACTCTAAAATTGATAGTTCCTTTCTTTAAACTGGCTAAACTTACAAATAATGATATGGTTGAGTTTTCAAGAAATCACATTTATCTTGTAGAAGGATCTAAGGAAACTCTAAGCCTTGCAAATGATTTGATGGATGCTTTTATCGTCAGTACAAGCTATGGTCAGTATATTGAAGCTTTAGCAAATTATATGGAATTTCCATTTGAGAATACTTACCATACCCAATTAGACCTTGATGGGGCTACTGATTTTAATAAGGCGATTTCTAACACTTTAGATGATGATTCAATCTCTGATGATTCAAGTCTTGGTGAAGTTAAATCTGTAGCCATTGCAGGCTCAAAATCTCCTAAATTCATTGAAGAGCTTAAGAAAATTGAAGAGTATAGGAAAATCATTCTTGACCATCCAAATCCTATAAAGGAAGACTTTGATGTATTATACAATATCTTCTTTGAGGAAATTCCTAAAATGGAAATCAATAAGTACATGAAAGGAGTTAAGACAGTTGGAGGAAAAGGAAAGCAGATTGCTGTTGAGGACATTGTTCAAAAGCTATCTCTTGAAGATGGTTCAATTTTCTATATTGGAGACAGTATCACTGATGTAGAGCCGTTAAAGTATGCAAAGGACCATGGAGGAATTTCAGTTTCATTCAATGGTAATGAATATCCTTTAAATGTTGCAGACATTGCTGTAATCTCCGACAATACTGTTGTTACAAGCATTTTAATAGACCTTCATTCAAGGTTTGATAGGGATTATGTCTTTGATTTTGTTAATTTATATGCAGAGAAGGGTCTTGATGCTGCGTTTGAAGATTTTGAAGTTGATTATTCATTAGTGGAATCATTTGAAAAGGCATTTTATAATAAGCCAACTCCTGTAATTGAATTGATAAACGATGAAAATAGGGAGAATCTTTTAAAGATAAGCAAAGAGATGAGAAACAACATCCGTGGAAAGGATATTGGTGGATTAGGATAATTAATTTTAAAGTTGATAGTTATTACCTATTGGAAAATTAAATTTTACAAGATATTTATTATTTAATTAAAAGATTATACAGATTATTCATTCAATTTAAAGATTATACAGATTATTCATTCAATTTAAAGATTATACAGATTATTTAAATCCAATTAAAATATATTGAGATGACATTATGGTAAACTATGATAAGGTAGAAGATACATTCTTTGAATACTTTGATGGAATGTATATAAGAGCATTAATTACTGCTGAAGATGAATTAACCGTTAAACAGGCTGCTTATGATTGTACAGCCACTCCAAGTGCTGTCATTGGAAGGGTAGAAGCGGGAGTGGAATCATTTGTAGATGGAAGTCAAACTCCTGATGGAAGGCCTGGAGCAATTGTTCAATTTTGGCTAACTGATGACTTGAAGAAATTTGAAAAGGAATTGTCTTATAGAATTCGTCAAGACATTCTTGTAAAGCCATTTACAAGGGTATTCAGCATCACTGAAAATCCTGTAGGTTCCATTGGCATGATGGATAGTGTAGGTCACTGTGGAGATGGATATGAATGGGAATATGAGGAATTCGGCAGAAAAATGATCAATGTTCCTATTGCAGTGCCAGATTTCCAAATAGAATCTGAACTTGCTTATGCTGAAGGAAAAATGGGCGGAAACTTTTGGTATATGTGCTCCAATAAGGAAGCTGTTCTTGAAGCTGGAAGAATTATCATAGACACTATAATGGAAATTGATGGAGTCTGCACTCCATTCGGCATTTGTTCAGCAGCTTCAAAGCCAGAGACAAAGTTCCCTGAAATTGGTCCGAGCACTAATCATCCATATTGCCCATCATTAAGGGATACTCTTGGCGATGAGTCAAAGGTTCCTCAAGGAGTTAACTATATTCCAGAAATAGTAATCAATGCAACTGATGATGAGGCAATGAATTTAGCTATCAAAACTGCAATTGATGCTATTATTGATATAGATGGAGTAGTTAAGATATCTGCAGGTAACTTTGATGGTCAATTAGGTGAACACAAGACTAATTTATTAGATATTTTAAAAGAATAATTATTAAAATAATTGATTAT
>ONYG01000091.1 GCA_900321995.1 uncultured Methanobrevibacter sp.
TGATAATATGAGAATCTGCCTTTATGGTGCTGGAAGCAGAAATATAAAATCTAAATACATTGATGATGGATACAAACTAGGTGAGGAAATAGCAAAAAGAGGGCATAAGTTAGTCTTCGGTGGAGGAGAAAGTGGAATTATGGGAGCAGTCTCTAAAGCTGTGCTTGATAATGGAGGAGAAATACTTGGAATAGCTCCTGCATGGATTGATAATTTTGAAGCCCTTAGAAAAGACTGTAGCGAATTCATATATACAGAAACTATGGATGAGAGAAAAAACAAGTTTATAGAAAATTCTGATTGCTTTATAATAGCACCTGGTGGAATAGGCACTTTAGACGAATTCTTTGAAGCAATTACATTAAGAGCATTGAATAGACACGATAAAAAGATTGTTTTGTTCAATTCCAATAATTATTATGATAAATTAATTGAAGCTCTTGAATTTATGAGAGAAGAAGGTGTTATAAGGGATAATGCAAAATCTGTTTTTAAAGTTTGTGAAACTGTAGAAGAGACATTAAATTATTTAGAAAATGATGATGAATAAAAAAAATTAATTAGATTTAAACTAAAAAAAGAATAAATAATTTAAAACAAACATAGAGTTTTGCAATAAAAAAAATTAAATAAAAAATAGAAAAATAAAAAAAGTTTATTTTTAACTAGAATATGAAGTCTTGATTTTTCTTATGATTATATGAAATTTGAAAGGAATCAAGAGCTAATCTTCTAAAATGATCTAAATCTGCATCATCAATATGAACAACCTTTTCCCATTCACTTTCAAGATCATCTATTCTATTTAAAACTTCTTCACCCTTTGAGCTTAATGAGCAGTCATAAGGAAGTCCATTTTCAGGATCCATATCAATTTCAACTAATTCTTTCTTAGCAAGTTTCTCATATCTCTTTAAATACAAATCTAAATGTATATTAAATAATTCTGACTTTTCTGCAGTTTCATAACGCTTAATTCTAAGGTTCTTGTGATGAGGTTTTTCATGCTTTCTAACTTGCTTTAAGAGCTTAATTTCACTTGCATGCAAATGAATGTCTAACCTTTCACGTACATAAGTAAGCTTAGACTCTTCAATAATTGAAATTAATGAAGAAGCATTCATATTTCTTATTGATTCACTATGAGGATGCGCCATATTTCCACCTAATTTTAATCATTAAATTAATATATAATTTTATAAATTTTACTTTCTAATATCCATTTAATAAAATATTCTTAATACGATTAAATAATCAATCGTAAAGCTTGTTTACAACTGCTAAAGCCTTATTAAAAGGAATCATCCCTGATGTCAATAGGACAACCTTCAAGACATCCATCATTTCATCACGAGTGATATTTAGCTCCTTTTTAGCCTTTGACACTTGCTTTAAAAAGGAAGATCCTTCATGATTGGTAGCGGATATTGCTATTGCTATCAATTTCTGAGTCCTATAATCAAGAACCTTAGCATCCCAAATATTCTTATCCAAATCCACAATGGAATCATATAACTTAGAGTCATCTTTTTTGATTCTGCGGACTCCCTTTCCATAAAATACTTTTTCAGCCATGATTTCACTTAAAATGATGATTAATTATTCTTCAAAAACCTTATTTGCAATTTGTAAAGCTTTATTGAATGGCTGCATACCGGAAGTCAATAAAACAACTCTTAATACATCTACAACTTCATCATAACTAACATCCAATTCCTTTTTAGCACTTTTAATTTGCTTTTCAGTTGCACGACTATCACCATTAGATGCTGCAATTCCAATTGCAATAAGCTTTTGAGTTTTATAGTCAAGAGCCTTGCCATTCCATACGGCATCATTTAAACCTACAATTGCTTGATATAATTCTGGCTCATCTTCCTTAACTTTTGCCATGCCTTTTCCGTAAAACACTTCTTTCTTCATATTAATTTCTCCAGATTTGATAAAATAATTAATAAAAACTTTTAACTGATTATAATATTTTTTAAGAAGATATTTATCAAAAAAATTATTTAAATATATTGTCACCACTTAAAGGTGAAAAGTAAAAATATTGAAAAATAAAAAGAAAAAGAAATAGAAATTGAAATAAAATTTAAATAAAAAATAAAAAAGAATCAAGGTTGACAAACCTTACAAGGCTCATAACCTTGACTGATTGCATCAGAACGGCTATTGAAAGTCACCCTATTCTTATCAGAGATCTTCTTTCCCCATCTGCAATCAGAAAAATGGAATTTATGAGTATTGGCACTCCCTACATATGTAGCAGAACTAGTTGAAGAGGATGTGAAACTGCTAGATGAATAAGAGCCTCCACTATTTGAAGAGCTGCTACTAGAAGAGTAGGATGAGCTTGTAGTGGACCCTGAAGACCAGTCATATGGATAAAACTCACTTGGAGGCATGTACATGACTTCAGCAAGGTTTTCCTTTAAAAGCATTTCATTTAAGTTCTTGCCATCAACAATAACCACTGCCAAAGTTCTCCCATATTTGTCATTTCTTTTAGAGTCGTCAACATCTAGGCTTACTTCCTTATCTAAACATAATTTTTGTACAAAACGTTTAGAGCATATATAACCTTCAACACCACGTTCTGGAGTATTCACTCCAACAAAACGCACTCTTCCAACACCTTCAACATCAATAGTGTCTCCATCTACAACATAAGTGCATTTTCCCCTTAGCTCACTATGACAGCTTGTGTCATTGAACTTGTTTAGGATATCGCTATTTGATTGGCTGGAATATTTTGAAAATGGAATATTATGAGAAAATCCTGTTCCAGTATAAGCATAAGTAGCAGAGACAATACTGAAGGATAAAATTAAAATCAAAAGCAAAATTAAGTATTTTTTCTTAAATTTCATAATTTTCCCCCTTTAAACAAATAATTAATATTATTATTATAAAACTAGTCATATTAAAAGTTTTTTATTTTTATCATAAATAAAGAAATTAAGAAATAAAAAATAAAAAAATTAAGAAATAAAGAAAACCCAAAACAGTTTAATAAAATTATTAAAAAAAAGAAAAGAAATATCAACAATTTTATTAAAATTGAAAAACATAAATAATATCAAACATTGTGGAGATTCAATATGAAAATGCCTGAAAGTATAGATACAATCATGTTTGCACCTTGC
This sequence comes from uncultured Methanobrevibacter sp., assembly GCA_900321995.1. Lineage (GTDB taxonomy): Archaea > Methanobacteriota > Methanobacteria > Methanobacteriales > Methanobacteriaceae > Methanobrevibacter. Next base: position 3,150 of record ONYG01000091.1, read on the forward strand.
GGCATGAATTGCAAACTTTGCATAAAACACGTCTCAGGAACCAATCCATGTCCTGGTTGCCTAATAGACAGCCCTAATAAGACTAAAAATGCACTCAAATGCAAAATCAAAAAGTGTCTTGAGACTAAAAGAGTAAAATACTGTGGCAGATGTAGTGAATTCCCATGTAAACTCATTAAAAAACAAGACAAAAATTATAAAAAAAGATATGATTTCTCAACCCTTAACAATGCAAAAAGAATTACATATACAGGAATCAATAGAATCATGCTTGAGGATAAAATAAATTGGGAATGTGAATCCTGTGGTGGAATAATAAGCATTCAGGAACATTCTTGTAGTGATTGTGGATTAAAAAAAGAAAACAATCCATAAAAAACTTTAAATTATATAAAAAATTAAATTAATATCGTGAAGAAAACTATATAAAACAAAAAAACATAGAAAAAATAAAGAAAGAATAAAATCAAATAGATAAAAACTTTGCAGATTGTGATAAAATGGAACCTATACAATGTCCAAAATGTGGAAAAATAAATGATGGAAGTCTTGATTTTTGCATTTATTGCGGAGCTTTCTTTGAAGACCCGAATAAAGAAGAGCAAGATGATAATATTTTCTTTATTACTCCAAGCACCAATGATGGAAAACCAGGAAAAAAACAAGCTGTAAGATTAAGTCCAATGCCGGAACATTTAGCAAATAAAACTCCTAGCTATAAAAAGAAAAACCATAGGCTTGCAATTATTTTAGGATATATCTTTGCAATATTGGGAGGTCTTATTGGATTCGTTTTTGCTATTTATCTAATCACAAGAAAAGACCCTGTAGCTAAAAAACATGGAATCATTCAATTAGCCATACTAATTATCGAGTATGCAATGATGGCTTATATGTTTATGACTGGACAAATAGACATTAACTTGCTTTTAAATCCTTTTAATATGACTCAAATGAATAATATGAGTCAAATGAACAATATGTCCCAGATATACAATACCCAAATGAATATGACTGGGTCTAATAACCTTTCAAGTTTATTTGGATTTTAAATAAACTTGTCTTTTTTCTTTTTTTAAACTATTTTTTAGAATTTTCTTTAACTCTTTTTATTAAAACTTTAATATTTAAATTAAATAAAACCTTGAAAAACTCTTTTTATAATACAAAAATAAATAAAAATATAAAAAAAATAATTTCAATAGCAAATAGTTAAAAAAAGTAAAAAGATTAAAAAAAATAGAAAACAACTTGAAAAAAAAGTTAAAAAAAAGATTTATAAAAAAAAGAAAAGAAAAAGAAATGAAATTAATTAAAATTCAGCATCTCTTTCAATGTCTTCCCAGTTGTCAGTAAACCAACCATATACTCTTTCTAAACCATCATCAAAGGATACAGTAGGTTTGTAGCCGAGAATGTCTTTAGCCTTATCAATAGAAGATAATAACTTGGTTTTAGCATCCCAATTACGTCTTGCAACATAAGCGATGCCTTCTTCGTTTCCAGTTAATTCATTAACCTTATTAGCCATATCAATAACTCTATGATCCTTACCTGAACCGAGGTTTATTGCTTCACCAATAGCTTCTTCTTCTACACCCATTGATAAGAGACCATTTACAATATCTCCTACAAAGGTCCAATCTCTTGTTTCACTTCCATCACCTGTAATAGGCAATGCTTGCTTGGTCATAGACCAATAGAAGAAATTAGGAATTACGTTTCTGTATTTACCTGGAACTTCTCCTGGACCAAATACATTAAAGAACCTTGCATTTACAATAGGCATATCATAAAGATTATGGAAATAGTTAGTGTATAATTCACCAAGAAGTTTAGTTACTTGGTAAGGAGTGTGCAATGAAATGGAGATATCATGTTCTTCAAATGGCATTTTAGAGTCAAGTCCGTAAACTCCACATCCAGAGGAAGAGTATACAAATCTTTCAACACCAGTCAATTGTGCATATTGAAGCACTTTTAAAATACCGATACCGTTTACCATCAAGTCAGTTTCAGGATTGTCTACACTGTTTTGGTTAGCAAAGTGAGCAGCCAAATGGAAAACATAGTCAGGTTTCATTTTAAATACACGTTTAAGCTCTTCATCATCAAGGATATCCCCTTGGATAAGTTCAACGTTTTCATTAGTAGGGACATTCCATTCATATGCTGAAGACATATTATCCAAAATAATTACCTTTTCAGCACCAAGCTCTGCTAATTTTCTAGTTAAGTTACTACCTACACAACCTGCTCCACCAGTTACTAAAATAGTTTTATCTTGATATTCGTTATATTTAGACATAAAAATCACATAATTGTTTTTTTAATAAATTATCGAAAATTATAATTATTAATTAAAAATTAAAATTAAAAATTAAAAAAATTTAAAAAATTACTAGATATAGACTAGTATAAGTAAATTTATGTTATATCTTATTAATAAAATTAATTATATTAAATACAAACTAATAAATCACAAAAATAGCTAAAATAGGAAAAATTAAAAAAAAAGTAAAAAGTAAAACTAAAAAAAGTAAAAAAAGTAAGAAAAATAAAAAAAGTAAGAAAAATAAAAAAAGTAAAACTAAAAAAAAGAAAGAAAAGTAAAAAAATAAAAGGAGAATAAATAATCTAAAGAGATTAAATTAATTAACGTCTTGCACGACCTACTTTACGTGCAATTACAATTTCTCCAACAGAAATAAGACCTGCAAAGAACTTTTCAAGACCACCAGTAGCCCAAATAGCTTCACCGAAAGTAGCTTTTTCAATATTTTTCTCATATTGCTCCGGACTTATCTTTACGCCAGTAGTTCTTGTACTGATTTTTGCAGAAGCTTCCATTAGCTCTTCCCAAGAAACTCCTCTTAACTCTTTTTCCATTGCCTTATAAATTTTACTTACCTTAACATCATATAATGAGGACATGGAATCTACAATATCTACAGATCTGCTTACACCAATAACCTGATTATCCTCATTAATAATAGGAATACTGATTAATTTATTTTTAGATGCTGAAATAACAACATTTCTAGCAGGTTCATCTTCAGATATTGACATGATATCTTCAACAGGACTCATAACTTCAGAAATAGTCTTTTTGCCTTCACGCAATCCTTCAGTTATATTGAATGAAGTTATCCAACCTACCAATTTCATGGAACTATCTAAAACAGGAGCTGTAAATCTCCTGGATTCTTCCATTTTTATGGAAACATCAACAATTGAATCGTCTTTAGAAACAAAAACAAATTCTTTATCCATCATCTCTTTAGCTTTCATTTAAACACCTTCTCCATTAAATAATAATTATAAAAACTATCCAAATTTTTATAGATATTCTAAGCATCATCCATCAATAGGTTTAAAGCACCTACAGGACATCTGCTGCTGCATTCTTGACATCTTATACATTTTTCATTATCCAAAATCACATTTCCATCTTGAACCACAATAGCTTCAACAGGACAGTTATCTTCACATAATCCACAACCAACACATAAGTCATCATTTACATCAATATGAGAGTAAATAACAACAGGCCCCAAATCTCTTTTAAGACTAATTGCGCCTTGAATACATAAGTTAGCACAAGATCCACAACCACAGCACCTGTCCTTATCAATATATGAATACATATGACCTTCATTTAAATCAAGATCATTATTTTCAAGACAGACTTCGCCGCGAGATTCAATATACTCTTTAGGCCTAAGTGATATTGCATTGGTTGGACAATACTTTAGACATGAGCCACATAAAACACAAATTTCACGATTTATGGAAATATCTTCCATTTTTAGTGTTCTATGAGGAACAGAGACTTCATTTAAAGTGTATTCGACACCTTCATCTTCACTAATTTCTGCCTTAGAGTCCCATACATAGATACATGAAACAGGACATGTTTGAGCACAAATTTCACATTGAACGCAGTTTTCTGTGATTCTAGCTCTCTTTAGCCAAGAAGATGAATCAATAGCGCCAACAGGACATTCTTCAACACAAAGATTACATCTAACACAACGTGGAGATATTGTTATAAGTTTCTCTTCATCTTTGTAATCATGAATATCCACACTAAAATCTTCAATATCTTCATCTAAATCTACAGATTTGAGAGTAATTTCTCGTTCCAATGTCTCAATCTGCTTTTTTAGTTTAATCTCCATATTAAGTCTCCATTGAATTTATTATTTATTCTACAATATAAAAATCATATTTCAAATCTTACACTATATTATATCTTTAATTTAGATTATTTAAATAATTTATTATATTTTTTAAAAATTAAATATTGTTTAAAATAATTTAAAAAATTTAAACAAAACACCATTCTTTTTTGTGCCGAAATTAAGATTCATTAGCAAACAAATCATGATTTTTAATATAAAATTTAAAGCTAACCTTATTCTAAAGACTCTAAAAACTCATTCAATTCATCTAAACTTGGTTGGCCAGAAACACCGACTGCTTGAACAGATTTAGAAGCCACCCAATTAGCCACTGTACAAGATTTAGCCAAATCAAACCCATTTAAGTAAGAATATAAAAATCCGGAGTTAAAGGAATCACCTGCAGCAGTTGTATCAACTGCATCACATTTGAATGCAGGTATTTTTACCTCTTGATCCTTGCTGTTTATTGCATAAGCACCTTTCTCTCCTCTTTTTACAACAACAGTATCTATTCCATCTTGGCAAATGTTAAGGGCCAAATCCCTAAAGCTTAAATCATCAGCATTCAACTTTTCCTTATAATAATATTCAAATAAAACATTCAGTTCAGTTTCATTTATTAAAAGAATATCAGTTCTATCTAAAATATCCTTAAGTGCATCAACACCTTTTTCAGCATACAATATGCCTGGATCAAAACTTAAAACCACATCATCCTTTAGAAAAGCCAACAATTCCTTTTGTGCATTAAATGAGTCTCCAACAAAGGAAGAGTAATGAAGCACCTTAGTAGCATTAACATTTAAAGGGTTTATCTCATCAATACTGATTTCATCATTGACTCCAGCATCAACATATAATGCACGTTCGCCTTTGTCTGAAACAAACCCTAAAACCTTTCCAGAGTTTCCCTCATCGGCATAAATGAGATTAGTCAAATAAACATTATTGATCATAAGATTATATTCAAGCAAGTCCCCTTCTGCATCAGGTGCAATTTTACCGATATATGAAGTGGAGCACCCTAGTTTAGAAAGTCCAATAATTGTATTGGCTGCTGAACCTCCAGGAGATTCTTCTTCAGCCTTAATAAAACTTTCTCCATCAGGACCTGCAATATTTGCAACATTATAAAGTTTATCTACATTCAATGCACCAAAGCCGATAACATCAACGTTTAATGCATCATAAACAATTTCATCCACTCCTAAATCTTCAGCACTAATATTTCTAGAGAGTTCCTCATTAATTTCACTTGCAATCTTAGAACTGTTTTTTATGGTTTCTGAATTTGAGTTAGTTTTTTCCTTTTCATCCATTTAAGTCACTTTTTAAAAAAATTATTAACAGATAGTTTACCATATTTTAATTAAAATTATAATCAATTATTTTAATAATTATTCTTTTAAAATATCTAATAAATTAGTCTTGTGTTCACCTAATTGACCATCAAAGTTACCTGCA
>ONYG01000011.1 GCA_900321995.1 uncultured Methanobrevibacter sp.
CCAGTGTGAAGGTGTCTTCTTGCCAGTATATCCATCTAGTGCAAACATGATGGGAATTGATTTATCAGGTGCTGGAATCGATCCTGAGGATATGTCTTCCTATTTGATTGAGAAGAAAGTCTTCACCAGACAAGGTTCCTATACAAGTAATACCTTTGGTGACAGATATCTTAGGGTTAGCTATTCAATTGATCCTGAAAAGGTTAAAGTATTTGCTCGTGAGTTTGTACTTGCTGTTGAAGCTTTAAGAACTAAATAATTTATTATTTAGTTTATTTCTCTTTTTTATTTATTTTTTATCATTTTTATCTATTTTTTATTATTTCTTCTTATTTTTTATTACAATAATTTTTAATCCATATTTATTCGTATTTTTACGAATAATATATTTTTTTAAAAAAATTTTAGACAAGTTTTTTAATAAAACTTGTCCTTAATTGCTTTTTATTTATTCTTTTAAGTAATAGTATTCTCCTTGTTCTTTTTGTTCTCTGTCAAGGAATGAATCGTATTTATTTACTCTAGGACGTTTGGTTTCCTTATCTCTTCTAAATGTGATATCAAGGTCTCCTAAGAACTGGTTCATAGATGTTCTAAGGTCAGTTGGCTTGGAAGCGATACCGTTTAAACCAGGCTCTCCTTTAAATACCATAGCTCTGTCTGAAATGTAGTCAATAAATACTATATCGTGGTCTACAATAAGTGATGCTGCATTTCTGCTTTCTACAAGTTTTCTAATAACTCTTGCAGCTATTAATCTTTGTTCTACATCTAAAAATGCAGTAGGTTCGTCGAAAAGATAGATTTCAGCATCTTGTGATAATGTTACAGCTATTGCTAGTCTTTGAAGTTCCCCACCACTTAATTTCTTAACCTTTTTATCAAGCAAATCATCTAAAGCCAATGGCTTTCCGATTTCACTGTTGAATATGTTAGAACCGTAAGTTGGTGCATTGCTGAATAAAAACTCTTGAACAGTTCCATCAAAGTCAGAAACGATGTATTGTGGTTTATATGCAATTTCAACTTTCTCTAAAATGTCTCCACTTGTTGCCTTTTCAACTCCTGCAAGGATTTTTGCAAATGTGGTCTTACCTATACCGTTTGAACCGAATGCAGTGACTATCTCGTCATGGTAGATTTTACCTGCTTCCGCTTCAAGGGTAAATCCGTCATATTCCTTTTTAAGGTCGCTGTATTCACTTAAGACTTCTCCATCATCTTCTGGAGTTGGAGGGCGAATGCTGAATTCGATTGGTGTTTTTCTGATTCTGACATTCTCTTCTTGTAAGAATCCGTTAATGTATGCATTGATTCCTACTCTAACACCTTTATTTCCACTAACTACTCCGTATCCTCCAGGTTGACCATATAATAAGTGAACATTGTCACTCATAGCATCAAGTGTAGCTAAGTCGTGCTCAATTACAAGGACAGATTTGCCTGCCTCAGCAAGGGAACGAATTACTTTTACAGCGTTAAGCCTTTGGCGAACGTCTAACCATGATGTTGGTTCGTCGAAGTAGTAGAAGTCACCTTCACGAAGAACTGTAGCAGCAATTGCAACCCTTTGAAGCTCTCCACCACTTAAGTTTTGCATGTCTCTTTCAAGAACATTTTTCAAGTCAAGGTCGTCCACTATCTCATCAAGCTTGTTTCTCTCATCCACATTTGATAATAAGCCCATTACATTTCCCTTAACGACTTTTGGGAGTTGATCTACCATTTGTGGCTTGTGAATTGTCTTGATTTCTCCTGCTTGGAGTGACTTAAAGTAATTTTGTAGGGCTGAACCCTTATAATAGTCTATGACCTTGTCCCAACTTGCTTCCTCTTCATAGTTACCGAGGTTTGGAATAAGCTCTCCGGATAATATTCTCATGATAGTTGATTTTCCTATACCGTTTTGTCCAAGAAGACCAAGAACTGTTCCATCTTTAAGGGTTGGCAAACCGAATAGTTCGAAAGCATTTTGCCCATATCTGTGAATAGGGTCATCTAATGCTTCAGGTAAGTTAATAACACTAATTGCTCCAAATGGACATCTGTTTGTGCAGATACCACATCCAGAACATAATTCTTCAGAAATCAATGGTTTTTTTGTCTGTTCATCAATTACAATTGTATCTTCATCCATACGTACGCCAGGACAGTAGTGCATGCATACAGTATTACATTTCTTTGGCTGACACTTGTCCTTGTCTAAAATAGAAATTCTACTCATTTTATCTCCATATCCTCTAAATAATAATATAAGTATTGTTAATTTGGAATAATTATTAATCCTAAATAATTTGAAAAATATAATGTTTTTAATAGTTTATTGGAAAAATTATTAATCCTTAATAATTTATAATAAATATAGTTTGTTTTTAATAGTTTATAATAATTTTGTGTAGTCTGGTCTTTTAGTATAGTCTTTTGTATAAAAAAAGATTTTTGTAGAAATATTTAATTAATAGCAATTAAATAATATATTTAATTATTTGTGTTATTATTTGTGGTGGCGTTTTAATGGACAAAAGTATAATAAATTTAAATGATCGATTGAAATCATTTTCCCTTTTAGAAATTCTAATTGGTTTAGTTATTGCATTTATAGCATCCTCAATGCTTAGTAAAGCTTTTGGCAGATTAGGAATTATAGATCATGACTTTTCAATTTTATTTGCTATATTTTTAGTATTTCTTTTTTTATTTAGAGGAGTAAAAGATTTAAAACCTAGAATAGACGAAATTTTTATAGAAAAAAATAGAAATGAAGCTTTATACTTATTTATATGTAATTTCTTCTTTGGTTTCTTTGTTTTATCATTCTTTGGAACATTTGATTCCAGTTTTTCAAGTGGCCTACAGCTTTCTTATGATAGCGGATTTACATTACTCTTAAGTGTATTGTCTTCAGTTATATTCGCACCTATTGTTGAGGAACTGTTATTTAGAGGGATAATATTTAATAAATTAAATTCCAAAATCAGTGTATTATATGCAGTTATTATCACTTCTCTTTTATTTTCAGCATTTCATGGATTTGGAAGATTATTGGTGACTTTTATCTTCTCTATAGCATTATGTATTATTTATTTAAAGACAGAGAATATTTTAATTCCAATATTTATTCATATCTTGAATAATCTTATTGGTACAATACTTACAGATTTTGGTCATATTGAACCTATAGCGGCTAGCGCCCCTATCTCTTATATAATGCTCATAATTTCTATTATTGCTGGAATTTTGATGATAAAATACATACGTGATAATTTTAATGTATTAAAATCTTAAAATTCTATTTTTCAATTATTTTAAATTTTTATTCTTTAATTCTATTTGATATTTTCTTTTAAATTCTCATTAAGTTATATTTAAATAATTTCGAGTTTAATATAATATTAATAATTTGGATAATTAAAATCAATAATCTTTTTTTTAAAATTAATTTTTTTATTATTGTGATTTAAATGAAACAGGTAATGATTGTAAGAACTGATTTGAAGATGGGAAAAGGCAAGATTGCAGCTCAATGTTGTCATGCTGCAATAGGTGCTTATAAGAATGCAGATAAGGAAAAAGTGCGTAAGTGGGAAAATGAGGCTTATGCAAAAGTAGTCTTGAAAGTGCCAAGTCTTGAGGACCTTTTCAAATATAGGGACCTTGCTAGGGAAAAGGGAATAAATTACTATCTTGTTACAGATGCTGGCAGAACCCAATTGCCTGAATCCACTATTACTGTCTTAGGCTTAGGTCCTGATGAGGATGAAGCTTTAGATGAGATAACTGGTGAATTAAAGTTATTATAATCCACTATTTTTTTACTTTCTTTTTCACTTTTTTTACTTTCTTTTAATTTGAGCATTTTTGTTCTTTTTATTCATTTTTATCATTTTTATTTCGTTTTTTTATTAATCATTCATGTTTTTTAATATTTTTTCTTTATTTTTCTATTTTCATTATTATTTAGTTAAACTTAAATATTTTAATAATTAAACTATTTATTGGTGAGAATATGAAATTATCTAAGATTATGATTTTGGCAATTACCTTATTTTTAGCTGTTGGAATCGTTGCAGCAGTTGATGTAAGTGATTTAAAGGCTCCATCCAATTTCAAAAGCGATGATGGAGCATTTTATGAAACTAATGCTCTTGGACTTATGGATGAAAATGGTGTAATTATAGATATCTTTACTGACAAAGATCTTGAATTGGCTAAGAACGCCACTAATGTTACAGAAGAAAGTTTTTCAGATTATTTCGTTAATGATACTAAATTAAAATATACTGTAGAATCTACAGATGATGCAAATATCTTTTCATTTGAAGATGGAATAAATGAATTGAAAGGATATGTTGAATTAGTTAAAATTGGTGATGAACAGGTTGTTATAGAATCTAGTGTGTCTTCTAATGCATCTGATGATTCATTAAATAAATCTTTAGATTCCTTAAAAGAATTTAATGAACTTAACAATTTTGAACTTTTAGACTCTAGTTCACTTTAATTAATTTCTTATTTTCTTTTTTATTTTACTTTTTTTTTTATTCAATGGTTTTTATTTCACTATCATTTTCTGTATCATTTTTTTCTTTGAATTTACCTTCCTTATAAACCCAACCAATTGCTATGAATTGGAGCATAAATAGCAAGAAGGTAAATATTGTATTGAATACGCTTTTAAAGAATCCTAATGATACGATTTCAAATCCAAATCTAAGGTAAATTAAAATTCCCATTGTGATTATGATTAATGTATAATCCTTAGCATAGTTTAGCCATCCAATGGAATCAATGTAACGTTTGATTTCAATTAGATTAAAAGCATCTATTAATCTTTCACCGTCAGCTAATTTGCCTATTCCTATTTCCATAAAGAATGTGAATATGTATGTTACAACTATGCATAGAAGGATGAAAATTGTAGTTTGAACAGGGTCATGTTCATAGAAATACCCTATAATGTGTCCTATATGTAGAAATACTTCCTCTAATTCAAAGTCTGGTAACTCAAACATTCCTGCAAGAACTGATAAAATAAATAGTTGGGCAAGATAATAAACTTGATTGACAATAACAAATTCAACCCCTAGTTTGATTGCTTTTTTAATTTTAATGAAAGGTAATTCAACTCCATCATGTATTATGTCATGAGTAACTTGAACTCCATATCCTATCACAATTGCCGATGTTACGGCTTCAAAAATTACTGCAATAGCAAACGAAATAGGATTATTCCAAAATTCAAACACTTCTACGATGATTGAAAGTATGATTAATCCAATAAGTATGGCTAAATTTCTTTTATTGGCAAATAAGTATTCTAATATTTTTTTTATTCTTCTTAAAGGCATTTTTTTACCCGATTCGTTTTTAAAAAAGTCATTAATATATAATTTTAATTCAAAATATGCTTTTCCATAAATAGTTTATTTAATTTATCATATATATTTTTTATATAATCAATATTAATTAAAAAGGAATTTCATAATTAAGATTTAATCATCTAAATTATGAATAATTTATAATTAATTAAATGAAATTAAATCATTGCAGGAGCGAGTGCACCTAAGGTAAATACAATCAGGTCTATTAAAAGATGAACTATATAGCTTGTCAATATGTTCTTTGTTTTCAAATAAGCATATAAATAGAAAACGCTTCCGAGTCCGATAACAAAAATGATTTGCAACCATGAATCCGCATATGCTGTATGGTGCATCAATCCAAAGACTAAAAGAGTTATCAAAACAGACAATACGATGCTCATTTTCCTATTTTTTGCCAATTTATAGATTATAAACATCAGCAATAAGAATAAGCTTAGTTTAAATAGTTCTTCTCCCATTATCTGTATGAAAACATTTATCCAAAATATAATGTCCATGCTTGATTCTAAAGCTGCATTGCTTGCAGTTGGTGTTCCTGAGAAAGATATTAGAGATACCATGATGATTGCATAGAGATAATATCCTATTAGACATTTGACAATAACGGATATGTCAGATTTTCTAAGTTTCTTAAAGTAAATTCCTAATTTGCCTCGGCTTATAAAAGCTAATGGTAAGAATGTTACTAAAAAATAAGCTATTGGATAATAATTCTCATTTGGTAAGTCGATATATTCTAATAGGCCAATAAAAAGTATTATTCCAGCTAAAAGGACTATCCAATCAATTATTGATAGTTTAGGTTTGTTATTATAAAATGGAAAATCAGTATTCGCCTCTTCAAATTTAAAAAAATCACTCATTTTTTCACCAATTTTCATTCGCATTTTTATTTAGCTATTTCCATATATAATTTTTTATTTTCTTATTTATATATTGATTTTTATATTCAATTTTTAATATATTTTTTTAAATTAAATACTTTTTTTATTAAGTGAAAAGTTATTCCTTAGTCTTGATAATTTAAATTAAATACTTTTTTTATTAAGTGAAAA
>ONYG01000232.1 GCA_900321995.1 uncultured Methanobrevibacter sp.
TCTTGAGCAAGTGCAATAGCTAAATCTGCTTCAGTAACAGTATCCATTGCAGCACTCATAATTGGGATATTCAATTCAATGTCTTTAGTTAAGCGTACTTTAGTGTCTACATCTTTTGCCTCAATCCATGAAGCGTTAGGAACTAATAAGAAATCATCATAAGTGTAACCAGGTTTTGCATTATAAATTTTATCTGAGTAATTCATATTTAACCTCCTTGAACTTTTTAGTAATATCGAATAATAATTAAAGCTAAAAAACTTTTAATAGCATTTTAATAATGAAATAAATTAAAAAAATATTTTATTAATTAATCATTAAATGATTAATCTATTCAAAAGATTGTACCAGCTCTTTTAATTCAGCAACAGCAGTTCTATCAATGTGGCCAGTGTTTCTGTCTCCGCCAACACATGCAGCTCCTCTAACACCAACTACATCACAGCCAATATCATATAATGGTTTTAATTGGTCTTTTTTAACAGATCCTGCTAAAGCTACTTTTAAACCATAACTATGAGCTTCTTCAGTGAATTTTTTACAATCATCAATGTCCAAATAATCAAATAAGGTTTTTCCATCTTTAACAGCAGTGTCTAACATAGCTAAATCCGCACCAGAATCCCTAGCCACTTTTGGAATGTCCCATGGACTTACAGCTCCAACCCTGTGAGCATCAGCATAACCTGAAGCAACAACGGTAGCATCAGGATTTGTGTCCTTTACAGTTTTAACTACATTTTTCATTACTTCGACCCCTTCTTCATAGTTGCTAGGGCCGTATAATCCTACTTTAATATAATCTGCACCGGATACTAAAGCACCCATAGCAGCAAGGGAAACAGTTCCAGGCTTGTATGGAACATCTCCTAAGGTTGCACTGACAAGCATGTCATCAGGAGTAAGTTCTCTAATATCTTTAATTACCCAAGGGAAATTAGCTCCAAGGGAACCTTCTTTAGGATTTTTTACATCAACAATATCTGCTCCACCTTCAATGGATTCTACAGCTTCATCATGATTTATAGGACTAATTAATAAAAGCAAAAATATTCCTCCATAAATATAAAAAATAAAAAATTAATAAAGTATAAATTTAAATTTATTTAGATCATATTTAATCAATTGATAAATCCAGTTATTTTTCTAAATTAAGAATTAATGAATAAAATATTGTAAAATAAATAGATTAAATTAGATTAAATATTTTTTTATATAAAATTTTTTATATTTTTTTAAAAATGAATAATAAAAACTACTCTATAGAATTATTAAAACTTTTTAAAATATTAATATCAATATAAAAAATTTTAGATTATTTATAATTATATTAATAATCTTATAAAAAGTTTTAGTATTTTTTAAGTTTATTTTTGTAAAAAAATAGGAATTTATTAAAAATTCTCACATATATTAATAAAAAAAGAAGAATTACTAAACCATATGAAAAAACCATAATAAAATGTAGAAGAATGCTTAAAAAACTTATTAAAAAAGAAAAATAGAAAATTAAGAAGAAGAATTACTATAAAGAACTATAATTAAAAAGTATAATAAAAAACAGAAAAAATAAAAAAGAAAGGAGTAAAAAACTCCAAAAAAATATAATTTTATAAATAGAATAATCAAAGATTAACTATTTTTAAAGTTGAACTATTTTTAAAGTTTAACCATTTTTAAAGTTGAACTATTTTTAAAGTTTAACCATTTTTATAGTTGAACTATTTTTATAGTTGAACTATTTTTATAGTTGAACTATTTTTTAAAGTTTAACCATTTTTTAAGTTGAACTATTTTTATAGTTGAACTATTTTTTAAAGTTTAACTTTCTAAAATTTAGAGAAAACAAAGCAAATATAGTTAAAACTAATATAGCTAAAGGATTTCCAGTCTTTTTCATTGGAATTTTTTTTGCTTTTTTGCTTGAAACAATATTATCATTCTTAACCTTATTAGACTTATTAAGTTTATTATTAGCCTTATTATTAGTTTTATCATTAATCTTATCATTAAGCTTTTTTATTTTATTAGATTTATTAACAGTAGTGTTATCTAATACCGGATCCTCTTTAAGGGGAATGACATTCACTGCAGCATAATCATAGTTATTGGATTCATCTGAATCTAATGTGGAACTATTTACACTCACATTAGAAATAGCCACTCCTTCTTTTAATGCTTTTGTAGATAAAATTAACATGATTGTTTCATTTCTAGCTAAATCACCAATATTCCAATTTAAATTTAAGCTGGAATCATCACCATTATTTTCTAAAGTTCCCTTATCCAAATCAAAGCCGATGAAATCTAATCCTTCAGGAATGTTTAGATTTGCAATTACATCACTTGCAGTATCAGGACCTTTATTGCTTAAGGTGACAATCCAATTCACCACATCGTCCTTATATACAGTTTCCCTATCTGGAACTATGCTTACATCCAAGTCACAAAGTGGGCGAGTTTCCAAGTTATCTTCATCATAATTATTGGACTTGTTTAACTCATAAGTGCTTGTATCAACATTAGCTGTAACGGTAATATTCTCATTGGACTTGTTTACTTCAGTTGCTAATTTTAATACAATTTGGCTATTTTTAGCCAAGTCACCTATATGCCACTGGCTAGTTTCACCATTAAAAACATAATTACTTGAATTATTATCTTGAGAGCCTATTAAAATCAATCCTAAGTCACTTAGATTGTCCAAGGATACAATAACATCAGATGCATCATCAGGACCATCATTTCTCACAATAATAGTCCATTCAACAATATCACCTTTATTAACAGTGCCATTAGATACAGAAATGTCTATCAATAAATCGCATAATGGATTTACTCTTAAAATATCCTCATCAATATTATTGCTCTTATTTAGCTCAAAAGTGTCACTGTCCACAACTGCTTCAATAGGTATGGTTTCATTAGACACATTTGCTTGAGTTGTGATTATAAGATCAACTGAATCTCCCGGAGCCAAATCATCAATAAACCATTCGCCATCATTGAAAGTTTCATTAGAAATGTCTTTAACTATTAGTCCTAATGGTTCCAATTCAGTTAAATCAAGACTAATATTTTGAGCAGGGTCAGGTCCATCGTTTCTTATGGTAATCGTCCAGTTTACAAGGTCTCCATTATTGACTGTGTCATTAGAGACTTTAATATCAACAATCAAATCACATAAAGGATTGATAATCAAATCATCATTGTCATAATTGTTATCCTTTATTATCTCAAAAGTGCTTGTATTGACGATTGCTTCAACATTTAATGTCTCATCTGAAACATTTGCCTTTGTAGTAATTGTTAAATTAGCATTTTCATTATTATCTAAATCACCAATAATCCATTCATAAGTTTCTGGATTGAAATCATCATCTGAAATGTTTAATATAATTAAACCTAATGACTCTAAATCACTTAAATCAACAATTACATCTTGACCATTATCTGGACCATCATTAGTCACTCTTATTGTCCAATTAACAGCATCATCCTTATTGATAGGACTTTCTGAGGCATAAATGTCAATGATCAAATCACATAAAGGATTAACAAATAGGGAATCCTCATCAATGTTATTTTCCTTATTAGGCTCATAAGTGCTTGTATCAACAATTCCATTTAGCAAAATATCTTCATCAGATGCATTTACTTTTGTAAAAATCACCAATTCGCGGCAATCGCCATTATCCAAATCACCGATAAGCCATTCATTGGAACTTGGGTCATAATTTCTATCTGAACTGTTTATAAGAACTAAACCAATGTCTTCTAATTCACTGATTAATACATTCACATCTTTTGCCTTGTCTGGACCCTCATTTTTAACAATTATTGTCCATTGGACTATTTCGCTACTATTTACAGTATCATCAGACACATTCACGTCAATTTCAAGGTCGCATAATGGAGCAACATTTACATAATCATTGTCTTTGTTATTGTTTAGGTTATATTCAAATGTTTCAGTTGTAACATTAGCATCAAGGTTTATTTTTTTATTTGATGCATTTAACTTGCTTGAAACAATAAAGCTAAACTTATCGCCATTGTTTAATTTGGCAATTTCCAATTTTTGATTCTCTAGATTGAAATCACTATTGTTGGAAGAAATGTAAATTAAATCATCACCTAATAAGTCAGCTAAGGAAATAGACACCTTGCTTGCATCATTTGGCCCATTATTTTCGATTTCAATAGTCCAGTTGACTATATCTCCATAGTTTCCTTGATTGGAAGATGCCTTTACATCAATTGCCAAATCACATTCAGGGACTATTATGGATACATTATCCTTATTATTTGATTCGTTTGTGTCTTTTTCATAAGAAGAAACATTTACAGGATAATTTATAGGTCCTGCACTGACTGCTCTAGTGTTAATGGCTAAAGTCTGGTTTTCACCACTATTAAGGTTTCCTATAGTCCAAATTCCAGTTGATGCATTATAAGTTCCTATTGATGGATTTGAAGAAACGAGTATCAATCCTTTAGGAAGAATGGCATTTACCTTAACATCAGTTGCATTGTTTGGACCATAGTTAATTACTTTTATGGTGAACTTATTTGTCTTATTAAATTCTACAGTGTCCTTGCTTGAGACTATATCAACTCCAATATCAACAAGAGGAATAACCTCAAACTGATTAACTGTGTCTATCTCCTTATAATAGTCATCCTCTAAGTGTTGGGCATAGAGAATATATTTTCCAGGCATTATCGGATTATCCTTTGAAAGATTAATGGAAATGTTTCCTAATATTCCTGTATTCAATGTTTTATTAAATATAACATCGCCATCACTTATGGAAGATAATATATTGACAAATGAGTCTTTATCAGATGCTGAATTTCCATTATAATCAAATGGTTTAATGCTATTCAAATTATAATCAGAAGCAGAAATAGAATTATCTCTAAAGATTATAATATTAACCAATTGATTGTCTTCACGACTGTCTTGATATAATAGACTGCCGTTTTTGCTCTTTTCAGCACCATTAACCGGATGAATTTCATCATTACTTGTTAGTTTTTGACCCTTTGAGGATATATAGCTAACATTATAAAAGAAAATTTCATCCATTGAAGCAGTATTATAGATTGCATTTGCAATATTATTGCCACCTACCAAAGTTAAATCAATTAAAACATCACTTCCATTAAAATAAGAGACACTTGGTTTTACAGTAGAATTCAATACATATGACCATGCCTGATTCCTATCGAAATCATCATTAGACAATACCATATTAAGTCCATCTGTATATATAGCAGATCCATTTCTTGCAGTATTGTACCTGAAAGAAGAGGAGTCTATTATATTGTCATTTCCCTTAATGAAGACTGCACCTCCAAGACCGCTTAAAACATCACTAGGATTAGGCATAGCATTATTATATATGAATTGGGATGAAACCAGTTTTGCGTTTGAACCAATAATATAGACAGCTCCACCATTTTTGCTGACATTGTTATCAGTGAAATTGCTTAATATCAATGTTGTATTGGAGCCTTCAATAAACAATCCTGCACCGCTCTCTCCTAGATTTTTCATGAAACTGCTGTCATAAATGTATGTATTTATTCCTTTAATATAGACAGAACCATTTTTAACATTGTGATTTGTAAAGTTAGAACCAAATAGATTAGCATTAGATCCAACCACATATATTCCAGCTCCATAATCTGCAATATTTCCATTGAAGCTTGAATTTAGTACAGATACATCAGACCCATTAATCAATAAGCCTGCCCCAACATTTTTTGCAGAGTTAGCTTTGAAAGTGGAATTGATGATTAATGCATCATTTCCTACAATGAAAACAGCACCGCCATCACTTTGACTTGCCTTATTTTCTTCAAATTTAGAATTAGTCACTTTAACATTGTTTCCTTTAATCTGTATAGCTCCACCCATTGGAGCAGAGTTATTTATAAAAGTACAATCAGTTATGTTAACGCTAATGTCATTTGCATCGAATCCAGTGCTTATGGCACCTCCATATTCACCAGCTCTATTATTGATGAATGTGCAGTTTATGATTTCTCCATCGCTGTGAAGGGTGGTTGCCCCTCCAACCTTATTGCAGTAATTGTTAATAAATAAAGAGCCATATACCTTAATTCCTGGGCGGAAGCATAAAGCACCTGCATGAGTGCTATCTGAGTTTGAAATAACAGTATTGTTAATGAAACTACAGTTTATCACATATCCCTCATTCATGCCGCTTACTGATTCTCCAATCTGCAAGGCTGCTCCATGTCCCTGAAGAGCCTCATCATTAGAAACTGTATTTCTTATGAAATTACATTCTTTTACAGTTGACTTTTGAGAGCAAATCATGACTGTGCTTGCATAATGTGCATTTCCATTAGTGAAATTACAGTTTACAGCAGAAAAGTTTTCACTGCCAACACCAGTACGCAAATGTTGGTAATTGTCTTCAAAGCTACAATTAACTATAGAAGAGTTATTACCATAAAAATAAACTGTTCTGTTTATTCCATTGATAAATCTGCAGTTAATAAAATGAACATTACTGGAACGGATGTTGAATATGGCAGACATTTGTCTCCCATCAAAAGTTGCCATACTGGAACCTCCGCTGATTGTAATTGCCTTATTTATGGTTATTGGACTTCCTGTACCAACATATGTCTTTCCATCTAGGTCAATTGTAGATTTTTCCCTTGCGTTATTGATTAAAGTCTCTAAATCACTGAATGTACTTGTTCCAGCACTTAAAGCGCTGGATTTTAAGGAAGTTTTCTGATTATCTTTTTCTTTATTAGATGAATCAGAACTTAAATCGCTTGAATTAATAGAACTAAGACTAGATTTAAGAGAATTCTCATCTGAGTCAATAGAATTTAGATTTGAATCTAAATTAGACAACTCATTCACAGATTCTACACAATCCTTATCTTCACTAAAAATTCTTAAATTATTCATAGCATCATTTAAATTTGTTTTAGAAGATTCAGACTGTGAAATAGATGCAGTTTGATTTAAATCATGTAATGCTTGATTATCAGCAATACTATTTTCTAAATCCACTGCACTAACAGTTGAAAATGTTAATAAAACACAGCAAATAAAACAAATTAAATAAATTAATTTAAATTTCACTGTATAACACCTCACATATTTGAAGAAAAACTCGTAGAAATTTTTAAAAATCATAGTTAATACTTAAAGAAATTTTAAAACCTAAAAAAAGGATTTGAAAATTCATTAAACTTAACTGGAAAATATTAAAATAATAATTTAATCAACGAAAAAAAATCAATTAAATAGCAAAATATTATTAAAAAATTTCAATTAAAAATTTATTTCCATTGAGTTTTGCCTTCAAATATATGTTGTCACTTCTCATTAATAAAATAAACGGTTTTTATTGCTTTAATTTTGATTTAAGAATATTAAAATTATTTAATATTAAAATAATTTATTAATATGATATTTGTTTAATATTTTAAAATCAATTTAATAGTTTTAAAATAATTTAAGGATTTTGAATCAATTTAGTATTTTAAAATAAATTTAATATGTTTATATAAATTTTTTAAAAGGAAGTCCAAATTGATATGAAAAAACAATATTTACATAGAATACATATAAAGAAATTTTAAAAAAAATAGTGAAAAGAAATAAAAAAAGTAAAAAAAATAGAATAATTTTAAGTAAATAGTGAAAATAAATAAAAAAAGTAAAAAAATAGAATAATATTTAAAAAAATAGTGAAAAGAAATAAAAAAAGTAAAAAAATAGAATAATTTTAAGTAAATAGTGAAAAGAAATAAAAAAAGTAAAAAAATAGAATAATATTTAAAAAAAACTAATAAGGAGAACCATTATCCTTAATGTTATCCCTTATTGACTTATGCTGCTCTCTTGAGAGGCCTTCCTTTTGAGTATCGTTCCTAAGGTCTTCAATTATCTCATAAGTTGGAGTCAAAACAGGACAGTTTTCTGTACATATGCCACATAATGTACACATATATAAACCAGAATCAACACTTACTTCATTATCCTTAAGATATCTGCTTAAAGCGACTCCACGACCACCTAAATAACTGGAATAGCCATACTCATTACCAACTATATTATAAACCGGACAGCTTACAACACAATTTCCACAACCGATGCACCATAAGCATTCATCTATAGCCTTGGATCTTCCATTGTCAAGAAGAATGACTGCAACTTTCTCAGCACCATACATATTCTTTAGAAGCTTTTTTTCAATATCAGCTGTCTTAGAAGGGCCAGAAACAATATTCATATATGAAGTCAGCGGTTTACCTGTAGCATAAGCTGTTTCAAGCTTTGCAATTGATACTGAATCCTCAATAAATGGAACCAATTTATCTATGCCTGCAACGATTATATGAAGTTTCTTAGACTGGACAAAGCTAATGTTTCCTTCATTATGAACCATTAGAATAGCCCCATCTTCTGCAGCGATTGAATTTGAACCGCTTATTCCAATATAAGACTTATGCATCAGCTTCAAGACATCTTCTCTTACAGCTTCCATAATAGGTCTAGGAACAGCCTCCAAATCCAAGCCCATAGATTCGTTTACAATATCTGCAATATCTGATACAGTAAGATGTGAAGCAGGACCAGTAGGATGTACAGGATCATTATCTTCTTTTTTCAATTGTAAAATACGGTCACCTAAGTCTGTTTCAATGACATTGATCTTATTTTTATCCATCAAATCAAGGAAATTTATTTCCCTTAAGGTATTTGATTTAGATTTAGATATATAAACCTTATCTTTATCTATCTTTTCATTTGATTCAATTTCCTCATTAATTAAATCCATAATGATGCCTCTAGCCTCTTCATCATCTGCGGCCAAGAAACAATCGATATCATTTTCCTTAAAGGTTTTTTGAACAGTCTCCAAAAGTTCCTTATTGTTCTTGATAGCATCTTTTCTAATATCTATAACTCTCTTTTGAAGAGCTTGTATTTTAGGAGATTTTGAAAGAGGTTCTATCTTATCCTTAAGATTGGAAAAGATTTTTCTCATTGATTCTATTTCTTCTTCTTTCATTATTCTCCCTCACCATCATTAATTAAATTAGATTCATTGAATGATTTTAAATCAGAAAAATCCAAAAAATTAGAATTATCCTCATTGAATGATTTTAAATCAGAAAAATCCAAATTGTTATCATTAATCATTTTCAATACAAATTCAGACAAGTCTAATACTTCAAGATTCTCTGAATTTTGGCCAAGATTCAATTTGCAAAATGGACAGGCTGAAACCAATATATCTGCTCCAGTCTCTTCAGCTTCTTTTAACCTTAATTTGGCTATTGAATTTGACAAATCTCCATAAGCAGACTTAACTCCCCCTCCTGAACCGCAACATCTTGATTTTTCCTTAATGTTTTTCATTTCATTAAGATTTGAAAATGCAGATATTACGAAGCGTGGCGCTTCATATTCCCCTGCATGTCTTCCTAAATGGCAAGGATCATGGTAAGTGACAGCCAAATCTTTTTTATCGAGCCCAATATCATTTTCCTGGATTAAATAATCTAGTAATTGGGATATGTGAATAACATCTAAATCAGCACCTAATAAAGAAGCATAATCCTCTTTAAGAGTTTTATAACATCCTGCACAAGAAGTTAAAATGGTTTTGCCGTTTAAATCAGCATAAGTTTTCTCCATTTGGTCTATTGCATCTTCCTTAAAACCAGTTCTAAGCAATACTGAACCGCAACATTTCTCATCGTCCAAAGTTTCATAATCAATATTGAAAAGCTTTAATAGGCTTTCTGTATCATCACTTATGGAATTAAGTTTTTCTCGTGCTGTGCAACCTCTAAAATATAATAACATAATCTAACCTATCTTAAATATAAATTTTTATTTAAGTTTCCGATATCAATGAAAACGTCTTATAAATAGTTAAATTGTCTTTTGTAGTTAGTATTTAATCCAGTTAGAATTTAAAAATAGTATTTTTTAGATTTATTATTATAATTATAAGATATAACAATTAATCTAAAAAATATTACTTAAAAATTATAATCCAATTCTATAAAAATAATAATCAATTTCTAAAATAGATAATAAAAATAAAAAAATAAAGAAGTTATTCTTTATTTTCATCATCTAATTCACTCATTCTTTATTTTCATCATCTAATTCAATCTCATTATTTATTGCAAGTTCCCTTACTAATTGTGTCATGTTTTGATTTAGATTATCTATCTTGATGTATAATTTAAAGCAAGTATATGAAAGCAAACCAATTGCAACTACAAGTAATAAATCCAGTCCTCTTTTAAATCCAAAGAATCCTGCAAGTGGATCACTTATTTTAGGAGCAAACGCAAAGAATATGATTGCTATCCATAGGACAACCCATAATGCAAAGGTTGCAGGAGTTGATTTCTTGCTACGCACCCTATTATACATGAATGCCAGAGCGAAAATCATTACAAAAATCAATAAAATCTGATATATTCTGAATGGACCAATAATAATTTCACAACCTTAAATTTCAATTAATTTCGACTATATTCTGAATAAATCAATCACCATTTTAATCAATATTTTTAGTCCGACGATAGCATCTGTACCTTTATGTTGGGTTTCAGGAGTATAAATTGTTGTAATAGTGACTTCATCTAATCTGAGATTTTTATCACTGATTTCCTTAATAAATTCAGATGAAACACCATAACCAGAAGATACTATATTAATCTTATCTGCAGCCTCAGCTGTAAATGCCCTAAGGCCAGATTGGGAATCTTTCACCTTTCTTCCATAGAAAATAAGAGTTAAGGCATTCATTACAATATTTGCAAAACTCTTGGAGATAGGCATATCTTCAAATGGCCTTGAACCGATAACCACATCTGCCTTGCCCTCTTGCAACGGCTTACAAACACCTGGAATATCGCTTATCTCATGCTGACCATCTGCATCAAAGGTGACTATATACTTAGCACCTTTATTAAGGGCAACAGTCATTCCTGTCTTTAATGCTGCACCTAATCCCCTATTGATTACATGAGAGACAACAAATATTTGATTTGGATATTTCCTTTTTGATTGAGTAGCCAATTCAAGAGTATTGTCAGCAGAACCGTCATTGACAAGAATTACACTATATCCATTTTCTGCGATTCCTTCTATAATCTGGGATACAGTATCTTTTTCATTATATGCTGGAACTACTAAAAATATTCCTTCCGTATTCTCTGAATTTAAATTTGACATGATATCTTTCTAATAATTGCTAATAAATTAATTTGTTTAATTTTGATAGAAATTATATTTTATTTATTCTCATTAGTTTATAACTTATTTATAAAGGACCTGCATCTTCCTTACCTTCTCTCATACCCTTACCCGCTTCTTTTTCCATTAATTTAGGATGGAACATCATCTTGATAAGGTTTTGAGCATGTTCACGTGCCCTATTATCGGCTAATTTTTTAAGCTCCCTAGGGTCTTCTTCCTCATCCTCATGAACAAAAACCTCTAGTATATGAGTGTTTGTCATAAGTTGAGCACGGATTAAACCTGTTGAAGCTTCATGAGCACACATCTTATCTTTTTCCATAGGACCAGGCATTCCTAAAGCCATAACAATCTCACAGCCTTCCTCTTCAATAAGTTTTTTGCTGGTTACTGGAAGATCTTTTACTCCAGGTACGGTCCTGCGAATTATTTTAAGGTCTGAAGCATTCTTCTTTAACTCATCTATTGCTGCAGCACCCATATCATAACGAGCAAAGGTAGTATCTGCAATTCCAATTCTCATTTACTCACCATTTTTAAAAATTGATTAATATAATCGTTAAATTAATTTGATTAATAAAATATTATAATATTTTAATACATTTTTTAAATATGTTTTTAATAATATATAAATTCAATTAATTTTTAAATCAGTAAGCAAAAATAAGAAAAAATAATTCAATTAATTTTTTAAATATAAGCGAAAAAAAGAAAATAAATTCAATTATTTTTTAAATCAGTAAGCAAAATAAGTAAAATTTTAAAAATAAAAAAAAGAAAAATAAATTAAATCTTGTTTTGAAGAGAATTAATTCTACCCAAAACCTCATTATCCTTTGTTAAATCGTATAATATCCTATAGAAATATAGGGCTTGTGTGAAATACTTACGATTGTCTAAATCATAGCAAATAAACCTTAAGGTGTCTATTATAAATTGATTTACTCCGACTTGAATATTCTTTGATTCAATGATTGATTCAGCATATTCCCTATTTATTTCTATATCGACTCCTCGTGACTTTAAGTATTCAAGTTCCCTCATGGCATTCTTATTAAATTCAAAGTTTAAGCTATAATCATAAAATACTGCTGCTATGTCCAATTGGTTTTCTTCAACATAAAAGAATCCGAAATTTCTATATGCCCTAGCAATATCCTCATTTGTATATGCAAACTTTAAGGCATCTACATTATATAAGAAAAACCTATTGTATGTTCTTGTTTTTGACTTATAAATATCTGCTAAGGCTAAAATTGTCTTTGATGAAACTGGATTAATCCTTAAGGCCTTCAATAAGTACTCTTCTGAGTTTTTAAAGCGATCATATTCAAAAAGCAGAGTTCCATATAAGTAATATAAATCAAAAATAGGCTCATTGAAAGGTATATAAACCAATTCCTTTTTCAATCCGATATATTGATAGAATAAAATCTCTTCAAGAGGATTTAGGAAACTATGATACTCTTTATTAGTTTTTTTATCATTTTCGCCCTTATTGATTTTATTTATCTTAACATCTTTGCGCCAGTTAACCCTTTTTTCTTTTTTTGGAGTGGTTCTGAATGATTTAGGATTATAAACGGATTTTTTGCTATCATACCTAATATATTGAATCTCACGAATTGATCTGTTTGAATTTAAGTCACTTTCCTTATGATTTTCGATATTTTCATATTTGTCATTAAAGCTTTCCATATGATTGTCTAATATTTCTAAAGCAGTTTTCTTATCCTTATTTTCAATATATGGCATGACTTCATCAAGTATTCTTGATGCCTGACTCTTTTTAGACATTTGGGAGTTATCATCCAAATAGAATTCTAAAGATTTCCAAATCAATTGGGAAATCTCTTTAATAATATCATAGGAATATTCATGATTCTTATAATAATCAAGTTGAGATACCAAGTAATCCCTATCCAAATCAGGATTTCCGCTTAAATTCCTTTTGATTTTTTCTATAATCTCTTCAGACATAATATCATCGAATAATCACAGCAAATAGATGACTTTATTTAAATAAAATAAATGTTTGTTTTTTAAAAAAAATACACAAATTTATATTTAAATTAAATTGCTTATAAATTTTTATAAAAACTAATGAAATACTAAAGTTAATTAAGATATTGAAAAACTAAGAAATATTCAGAAATTAGATATAAAAAAGATTATACTAAGAAAAAAGTGAAAAAAATAAAATAAGATATTAAATACAGTAAAATAAGCAATAAAAAAAGAAAATATAATAAAATAATTAGTAATGACTAAATTAAGCCATTCTTATCAAGATAATCAAGGATAAAATTACGGGCTTCAGTAATTGTCAATGGATAATTTCCACCAAAATCAATGCCATCCTTTTTTTCTAAGATTTCTGCAAGGTGTGCTATTCTAGGAAGACGTAAATCTGCTTTTCTAATTGTTTCAACATCAGAAAATACTTCATTAGGTGTTCCTGACTTAATTATTTCACCATCACTGATAAGGAATATCTTAGATGAGTATACTGGAACAAGATCAACATCGTGTGTAGAAATGACAATAGTCATGCCCTCTTTATTTAGGGAATATAATAATTTAAGTATATGGGAAGCACCTTTTGGGTCAAGGCCTGAAGTTGGTTCGTCTAAAATCATTAAGTCAGGCTTCATAGCTAAAATTCCTGCAATGGCTATTCTTTTCTTTTGTCCTCCACTTAAATGATGAGGTGATTTCTTTTCAAAGCCAGCCATACCTACCTTTTCTAGTGAATCAGCAACTCTTTTTTCCACTTCCTCAATAGGAAGACCTAAATTCATTGGACCAAAAGCAACATCTTCTTCTACACTTGGAGCGAACAATTGATTATCAGGGTTTTGGAAAACAATTCCCACCTTTTGACGAGCTTTCAATAGACTTTCCTTGTCATATTCAAGCTTTTCGCCATCAATAAAGATTTCACCAGATTGTGGCTGGTGAATGCCATTGAAATGCAAAAACAAAGTAGATTTTCCAGCACCATTTCTACCTAAAAGAGATACCATTTCCCCCTTTTCAACTTTAAAATTTATGTTGTTCAATGCTTCAGTCCCATCAGGATATGCATAGACTATGTTCCTTGCCTCTAAAATAAAAATACCTCCAACAAATAACTATTTATCCTTTAAATATTTAAATGTTTTAAAAGTATTAAAAAAAGAGCAAAATAAGTAAAAATAGTAATACTTTCTAAAGATTTGAAAAAAATAGCGAATTAAAATAATGAAATAATAAAATAATGAATCATTAAAATAAATTAAAATAATTAAAATAATTAAAATAATTTAGATATGATAAAACTCAAAAAAAATAAAAACTAATTATCGCTAATTAAAACTTTAATAAGATATTCTAATAGAATTTTCATAGAGTTCCAGTCCTTTCTATTGAATTGACCATCTAAAATAGATTTAGAGACTGATACAGCCACCTTTTTACTTAAGAGTCCAACCCTATATTGATCAATTATATGAATCAATAATGAAACATAAGCCACAAGTTCTGGATTTTTAGAAACTTTCATAAGTGATTGAATAAACTCCTTTTTCTTATCTTCATCATCTACCTTTAGATAATTCATATAAAAATCATCTAGGTTCATCTTAAACCTATCTAACCTTACAAGAGCATTTAATTGATATGATGGGGTAAGCCATTGGACTTTAGCAAGAGACTCCTTAATTGACTTTATTACTGCATTTGCAATCAGTTCACCGACTTTAGCATGCTTGCTAACATTCTCTATAAAATTTTCGCTTTCAAAATTGGAGAAAATTGCTATTCCATCAGTTCCTGTACCTGTAGCCACTTCATCTGAATAATTGCTTGATGCCATCAAGTCCCTTAATGCAACTGCCTTAGCTTCCACTGCAATCATTTCAGCCAAAAGAAGTGAATTCTCATCTAATTTGCAATTGATTAGAATGATGTTATTTATTGTTCCCGGCTTATTTGGATTTGGATTCTCATTTAAGTCAAAGTCATATTCACCATTCAGTTCATAATAAGAAGCCACATCCCCAGCGGAAACTGCATTTACACGAACACCTGCAGTTGTTATGGTCATGACTTCAATATCCCTATACCTTTCAACAGCAATGGAATAGTTATGAATCTTTGCTGATGTGACCAGACCGCTTAACTTATTGCTTTTTAAGTTTAGCTTAGTATAAAAATCATCGGAAAGCCTTTCCAAGAATCCTAAGATGCCTCCATCATCATACTCATCGATTTCATTCTGTGACAATTGATGATTGAATACAGCTGAAAGGTCTTCACTATAGCCCCCATTTAACCAGGAACTTACAATTCCATTCTTTTTACTTGCAAAATCAACGATAATTGTGTCATTATTGATATACACATTATCATCATCAATTGTTTTTGCAATTAAATTGAATTCCTTTTCTTTATCATCAAAAGTCATAATATCTTCCAGTTTCTTGTTTATCCATACTTAAAGAATTTTACTATATAATAATTTATTGATTAAACATATTAAATTATACATTTAAAAAACACTTAAAATATAAATTTATGAATTATCACTACAAAAAAATTAAAAAAATAAGAAAAAATAAGAAAAAAAGATAATTCTAAGTTATTAAACTTAGAAATTATTTAGTTAAGTCAATACTTTCACTATTAGAGCTAGTATTAGTCAAATATTTAACCTTAGCTCTTGTAAGCATCTTTTTAAACCAGTCATACAATACAACCAAAAGAACTGCATTTGTTACACCATGAGTCAAGTCATAGGTAAAACCGTTAATGTATAATGCAATTATAGGGGTGATTTGCAATGCTGTTCCAGAATAGAAAATAGCTGAAATGTCAGTAATCCATCCGTATAGGAAACCCCAGATCAATCCAAAGATAAATCTGAATGGCAAGCTATCGAATTTAGATGCAATAAATCCTGCACTTGCTCCCATAAGTCCCCAAGCTAACATCTGGAAAATGACCCAGTATCCCATACCCATAAAGATACCTGAGACTAAAGCTGTAAGGGCACCGACCAGGAAACCCTCTTCCTTGCCAAATACAATACCTACCATGATTATAATGAAAGACGCAAGGTTAACAGCAGGTATTGACATCAGAATCAAACGTCCAACAGTTGCAATAGCTGTTAAGACAGCAATCAAAACAATTGATTCAACTGTAGGCTTTGACTGTTCATACATTTTAAAGACAAAATATACTATACCAATAAGTAATAAAATTGTAAAAACCAAAAGTGTAATTGTAAAAATCGGAGAGCTTGTTGCAGCTCCACTTTCAGTTATAGACATATTTGTTACCATTTCTTCTATTGCCATTATCACACACTCTAAATTTTTAAATAATAATTTATTTTAATTAATTATAAACATAAGAATATTAAATATTTTAAACATTCATCAGATATTCCAAATGGCCTTTACATCATCTAATGTAACGGCTTCTGGAATATAATCCTTTACCATACGATTTACAAAGGTTGTATAGAAGTTATTCTCTGCAAATATCACCTTAGGATCATCATCGATTTGAAGATCCTTATCAAATAGCATCAGACATCTCCTGCAATTATTAGCAACGAAATCCAAGTCATGGCTTGTCATAAGAATGGTCAATCCATTATCGATTAATGAATTTAGGATTTCTGCAAGGTTCTTGCTTGATATTGGATCCAATCCTTTTGTCGGCTCATCCAATACTAAAAGGTCTGTATTTTGAAGCAATGCCTTAAGAATAACAATCTTTTGCTGCTCTCCTCCACTGCAGTCATAAGGATGCTTTTCAACAAGGTCTCCAATTCCAAAGAAGTCAATCAATTCCTTAAAGCCATAACCGATGTTTTTGAATTTAATGTCATTAAGCATCTTTGATTGAATGAAGTTCTCCCCATCCAACTTCAAAAGATCATCGTAATTCTCCTTATTGAACTCATCAGCACTGAAACTGTTGGAACTTATTATTGACTCTAAAAACTCCTCCTTGACAGTGTCCTTTGAAAAGTGAATCATAGGATTTTGATGAACATAAGCTATCTTCAGATTCTTATTATACTTCACCTTACCCTTAATCGGTTTCAATATTCCAACTAAAAGCTGGAGAAATGTTGACTTGCCTACACCATTTCCGCCAACAAGACTTACAAACTCTCCCTTAGATAACTTAAAGTCAATATTCTTTAGGATAAGATTATTCTTTTCATAAGCAAAATAGATTCCATTCATCTTCACCAAATCATTCTTGCCATTAGAAAATGGAAGCTTGTCCTTTAGTGAAATTCTATTAGAATGGTATTTTTTATTAGTGATGAATAGATTATCAGAATCTGAATTTGTATTTTTTAATCTACCTTCATTTATTTTAATTAAATCATCATGAATTATATTAAGACAACGTCTACCTTCACGAATACTTAAAGGAGTATTTAATTTACTTAAAGGATTTTCATTATTAGAAAATGGACCATTTGGAGAAGAGTTGTACTTATTTGAAAGTCCATTGTAAATTTTAGTGACTGCGGGAAGATAATTTTCAAAGACATCATCGCTAATGACTTCCTGACAGATGTCATGGGCATTGTTGTCAAACTCTATTTGGCCATCTTTAAGAAATATGGCCTTATCTATGAATGGGAAAATGCTGTCAGCCTTATGCTCACTCATTATGACAGTTATGGATAACTCCTCATTCAAGCGCCTTACAATTGATAGGAATTCATAGGATGCAATAGGGTCTAGCTGAGACATTGGCTCATCAAGAAGAAGAACCTTAGGCCTCAATACAAGAAGGGAACAAAGATTAACTAATTGCTTTTGACCTCCTGAAAGCTCATTAACATTCTTATGGAGAATATCGTTAATTCCAAAGAAAGCAACTATTTCACTGATTCTGTTTCTAATCTCTTCTGTTGGAAGGCCTATATTTTCAAGTGGAAAAGCAATCTCTTGAATGACTGTGTCTGTAACTATTTGGCTGTCTGGATTTTGGAAAAGATATCCTATATCACATGCAGATGACAAGTCATCAAGATTAAAGATGTCCACACCATTATACTTTATGGAACCTTCCCTTTTGCCGTTTGGCATTAATTCCTTCTTCAGATTAGTCAATAAGGTAGTCTTTCCACATCCAGACGGTCCGCACAAGAGAACAAAGTCTCCATAATTGATTTCAAGATTTATATCCTTTAAGGATTTCTCTTGAGAATGTGTTCCATCTGAATTTAAGTATGAAAAACTGAAGTTATCAAATTCAATCAATGCCATAGCATACGCTCCCTAATTTCTAAATAAATCAATGGTAATAAAAATACTATAAAAGCCAAATAATAAATATTCAAAGGCAAATCGCTGAAAGAAAAGTCTATTGATGGATAGATGTTTATTATGCCATATCCTTGTATGAGTCCAAAGACAACTATTGAGACTGTGATAAAGATTATTGCAAGGAAAATAATGTCTGCCAAACCAAACTTGAATGACAAATAGCTTGTTCTTTCATTTGAGTTATATCCTCGAGCCTTCATGGATTTTGCAGTAAACATAGACTCTTCAAGTGACCAGGATACAGTGATTCCCATAATTTTTCCTAAAACCTTTGCTTCCTTTGCAATTTTCTGGAATCTTTTGCTTGATTTGATCTTGTTCAAGACCCTTGAATCAGGATTGAAGTCCATGCTTGAAATGTTAGAGTCATATTCCTCCAAATCCAATTTATTATCATTATCATTTGCATTATCATTTGCATTATCCCCATCATTAATATTTACATTATTATCATTATCAGCATCATCATTGAGATTAGATTCTATACCATTAGTCTTTAAGTTATTCAGCTTTTGAACCTCAATAGCCCTTGAATTGATAAGAGGAATGAATCTTAATGCCATAACAATTATCATGGAAATGATTGGAAGCTTTTTAGAAAATATGTAAAGCATTTCCTGATAGGAAACTGACCTGTTATAAGATGAAAAGACTAAAATCACAATCAAAAGAGCTAGAGACATTAAAACACCATATGCAATAGCCTCATAAGTCACAAAGAAGTTTTGCATAAGGTAAATCTTATGAGCACCAGTCCTATTAAGCAAAGGATTCAGAATGATTATCAGCAAGCTTAATGGAATAAAGAACTTCATAATGTTCTTAAGCTCAGAAGAGACTCCTTGAAGTGAAATTAAAACAAGGATAAGAATCAAAAAGCTTATGACAAAGTAAGGATCGCTGAAAATGAATGCGAAGAGAACCATTATAAAGTAATATAATAAGTAAACACCTGGATGAATAGCTGTAAGTTCCATAATTGTTCTCCTAAGTCATTGTCATAAGGATTTGATAAATAAAGATAAAAAAATCCATTTAGAATCAATATTTAATTAAAGAATTTATGATTAGTATTAAATAAACATTAACTAATCAAAAAATAATATTTTCTTTTATTAAAGTTTATTTTGAAATAATATTTTTATTATAATTTATATTTTAATTTGTAATGTATATAAAGATTTCTTTATAAAAAATAAAACAAATTTGATTTAAAATTAAGATAATTGATTAAAATAATTTAAAAAATAAAATAAATAGTCAAAATTATTAAAAATAGATTCATAGCAATATTTGAATTATTTATATCACAAAAAGTAGTATGCTTAAGGATAATAGTGAATTAAAAATTATTTAACAATCTAGCAAATTTAAATAAAATATAAAACACCATATAAAAAATCCAAAAGCACACAACACAATTTAATTTATTAAATAATAAAATATGTTTTATAAAAAATAAATTATAATTGATGATAATAGTATATTGTTACTTATTTATAAATATTTTTATAATTTAATACGATGAAAACAAAGACAAAATAAAAAGGAAATAAACAATTTTAAGAAATTATTAAAATTATAAAAATAGCACAATATTAATTATTTAAAATTGAAGTGAATAAAAAAATAAAAACATTAAATTAAGAAATAAAAAAAAGATTAAAAAAAGAAAATAAGAAAAAATAAAAAAAAATAAAAAAATAAAAAGTTATAAATTACCTAATATTTCTTTTAGACCTCTTTACGAGTTCAGACGCACATGCGAATATAAGTAAAAACAATATGCACAAAACAGGTATGTTCATACCGCCAAAAGACAATGAACGAGATGCTGTTGCATTTTCATTTACATCTAAATTATAAGCCCTAGCAGATTCAGACACTGCTGCAGATGAGGAAGTTCCAACTGTGTTTCCATCTGCCATATCAGATTCAGGATTATCTCCAGAACCATCCATATTGCTTCGGCTTCCAGAGCTCCCATCTCCAGAGCCATCATTTACTGCAGTTGAGTTGGAATTTCCTTCATTTCC
The DNA here is from genome assembly GCA_900321995.1 of uncultured Methanobrevibacter sp. GTDB lineage: Archaea > Methanobacteriota > Methanobacteria > Methanobacteriales > Methanobacteriaceae > Methanobrevibacter. The sequence goes on from ONYG01000232.1 coordinate 20,673, forward strand.
ATTCCCATTGCTGTTAGTCTTGCCAGATCCGATATCATCAGTCTCGCCATTTCCTCCAGAGTATGGAGGAACCTCATTATCAGCAAAGGTATTGTTAGTTCCACCAATTGATAAGAATGTATCTGTATGAGGTGGAATCACATCGTTATGGTCGGTCAGGTCAGTATCAAGCAATATCCTCCATTCAACTTCAGTATAGTGAAGTGATGGATTAGATGTTTCTAATTGCTTAAATATCTGATCAAGATTTATTCCATCAGGAAACTCATCTCCTTTTCCCTTAAATTTACCTTCTCTGAATATAGGGCTAAGCTTATTCTTAGTAATGGAATTGTAATTGGAATTATACAGGCTTACATCACCAACATACTGCCCATATGCATTCAAGGTATTGTTTGAAATCACATTATGGTCAGAGTCATATCCTTCAACAACATAATTGATTCTAGACCTTGATATGACATAATTGGAATCGATTAATGACCTTTCAGCACCTTCCAAAATTACCCCATAGCTGACATTGTTAGAGAAGCAGATGATGTTGTTTCTAAGCATTGTTGTATTAATGGAATTATAACCTGCGATTATTCCTGCTGCATAATATGTACCATTCACAAATACAATATTGTCTGTAAAGCTATTGTTTGTAGCAAATTGGTCTCTTTTTCCAGTCTCAGCACCTAAAACCCCTAAACCATAGAGATATGGGTCCTTTGCAGAAACGACTACATTATTATGATGAACAGAATTATAGTTACTATCATAATAGACATCGATTCCCACAATGGAGTTTGTAGATTCCTTCACTGCAGTGTAATATTTAGTAAGGCCAGAGCTAGCTTTAATGCTATTATAGCCAATATCATTATTGGAGGAATAGAATAAAATAATGCCGTATGTTTTATATACTTCTGGAATAATCATCCCATCCGCTTCATAATCATCTATGCTGATTGATGTGTCAACTTGAATTGTAGATTCATATTGATGAGGATTATCTGTACCGTTTACCTTTATGCTATTGTTTTGAATAGAATTATCCCTTGAATCATAAAGCATAATACCAAAAGTAAGCTTTTTGGCTTTTAAATCAATAGTATTGTTGAATATGCTATTTCCTACAGATTCAGATAGATAAATTCCATATCCATTGTCAAAGCTATTCAGCTTAATGTCATTATTTTTCACAGTTACGTTTCTTACATTATCCAATGAAATTGCAAACCTATGATTGTCTTCAAGATTTCCAGGATTCTTATTTATGATTTTAAAGCCGTCAACAGTGACTTTGCTTTTTGTAATCTTAATAACTGAATCATATAGGACTGCAGAATCTGAAATCAGATTTACAGGAGTGTCTAATATAATTCTCTTATCTTTAAAGTCCCCTTGGAATATTAAGTTTGAATGATTATATTCTTTTTTAATATAACCGTCATCATCAAAGAACTCATAGAAGTTTGATTCATTAATGTAATAGGTAACTGGAATTAGAGAAACATTAACTGTAATGTTGGATGGCAAATAATTCTTATCACCTATAAAACTTATATTCAGCGTATGATTGTCCGGAATCGCATTAAACTGGAGCCTTGCTTTCCCTTCACTATCGGTTGTTTTAGTGTAGACCTTATCTTGGAAATAGAAAAGTACAGTGGCGTTTGAAATAGGATTTTCATCCTCATCCATAAGATATATTTCAAGATAATCATGCCTAATGACTGTACTGTTATAGATATGAATAACACTTGGCAATCTTGTTATGTTTGTATCAATATCAGTTCCATTAACATCTGTACCATTAATATCAGTGCCATTAATGTCTGTTCCATTTATAGGAGTGCCATTAGTGCCATTTATGCCAGTTCCATTAATGTCAGATGCATTTGTGCCATTAATGGCTGTTCCATTGGAATCACTGACATTTGTATTATTTACAGTATCATTACGCTCTATTTCAGATATGTCAGTCATGTTAACAATCTTTCCATTAATGAGATTATTGAATATTGCATAATGCTCTGGAAGGATTGGATTTCTGTTTGTGTACTTAGTCACCACTATAGCGTTATAAGCATCCTCAACCTCAATTATGTTATCGCAGACTAAGGTGTAATTGACTTTACCTTGCAATACAATTGCAGATAGGTCTGATGTGATATTGTTGTTTCTTATTGTAGTGTTTTCAACTAATTTTGATGTGTAAATCTTAATAGGAGTTGAATTGACACCATTTAATGTATTGTTTTCAATCAAAGCATTTGATTTGGTTAGATTAATACATGAAGAAGATTCCGTATTGATAATGTTTCCTGCAATAAGGCTATTATCTCCATTTGACTGGATACCATTTGTTTGGACAGTGCTTATTGTATTGTTTATTATCTTTGTATTTGAACCGGAAGTCTTTATAGCTACAACATCACCATTCTTATTCCATTGATAACCTTCTACCTTAACAGTAGAGATATTGTTTGATATAAGGCTTACATTAGCCCCTTCAACAAATATTCCCGCTTCTCCACCTACATTGACTATGGTATTGTTTATGACCAATGTATCTGGAGTGGATATCACCACTGGACGGAATGTATTGTTGAATGTATTGTTTGCTACAATGGTATTGGATCCTCCTGCTTCTCCCATAAGGCATAATGCATAACAGTAGGAATCATAAGTACCGTTTCGACTAGTGAAATAATTGTTTGCTATAATATTATCATGACACTTCTCCAAGTCTTCACGAGGATAGAAATCACCATTTCCATACATGGAATAGTATAACATGTTTGCATTGTATGTCTCTAAGTAATTTCCCTCAAAAAGGTTGTATGAAGAGCCAGTCATTGGAATTGCAGTAGCTTGGCCTGTGATAATAGTATTATTGATAATCTTGTTATGGCTTGCATTTGACATTAGAATACCATAACATTTCATTTGAGTGTTATTTATTGTCAAATTAACTATTGTATTGTAATAGGAATTGTAAATATGAATTCCGCATAGGTAATAGGATTTTACTTTCTCATTTTTGTTTACAATCCGAAGATTGCTTAATGTAGTGTAGGAACTTCCCTCTATAAGGCGTATCAAGCAGTCAGACATAATGTCTTCAGCAGATGCTGGAAGAATTGTCAATTGCCTGTCGATTACAAATAGCTTGTTTGAAACATTTCCTATTTTTAATATGTCGCCTTCTTTTATGGTTCCTTCCTTAATGGTACCAGTTCTTGAATTAAAATAATTGGAATATGAAGCGTCTGTAATTATTATAACTGAACTTTCACTCAATTTGGATTTAGATTGCTCCTTATTTTGATTTTTAGAGCCATCTTCATCTTCTTCTAAAGATTGAGTATCCTCAGATTTTATATTATCAAATGAATCATCAAAGTTCTCAGAAGTTTTTCCATCATCATTTGAAATTACAGCACTTTCCATCTGATTATCATTGTTTAAACTGATATTATTATCCTTTGAGAAATAATCCGAAATGCCATTAGAATTATCAATTATACTATCTTGGGTGTCAGTGACATTATTTATTGATAAGTCATCATTTGCACTAACTACTGCCAAAGACAAGAATAATATTAATAATAAAGCAAGGATGGAGGACAATCGAACATTATTCATTTTTCACCTCCATTCAAATTATTCTACTTTAATTTTTCTTGGATATTATATATAAATATATCCAAAAAATTTGATAAAAAATAAAATAAAATTAAATTTTACTTAAATTAGAACTAAAAATTAGTTTAATTTGTAATTAATTTATGTTAAGATGTTAAAATTATAAAATAAATCATATAATTTTTATTCAAAGGATAATATCAATTAAGAAAAATTATAAAATTTTCATAAAATCCCATCTTTATTATACAATTAAAAATAATAAATCACTCCTAAACACATTAAAACAATATTGATTAAATTTAAAAAAATATAAAAATATTAAATTATACAAATTAAATAAGATAAATAAATTTAAATAACACTATTCCCTTTTCATAATAAATGAACAAAATTGATTTAAAGATGTATTTCATAATAAAGGAAAAAAATTGATTAAAAGAAATATTTTTTAATAATTGAAAAATTGATTTAAAGAAGTTTTTTCCTAATAAATGAACAAATTTGATTAAATAATTATTTTTTTATGATTTTACAATAAATGAAGGTATTAAAATGTCAACTAAAGTTAACTCACCAGATGAATTGCCTAAAAAGCCTGGAATATATATTATGAAGGACAAAAATGAGGAAATCATCTATGTGGGCAAATCAAAATCCCTTAGGAATAGGGTAAAATCTTATTTTCAAAAAAACCTTGACAGGCCTAAAACCCAAGTGTTGATGAGCCATTTTAATAGCCTTGAGTATATTGTGACAAATACAGAAAAGGAAGCGCTTATTTTAGAGGCAAACCTTATCAAAAAGCATAAGCCTCGCTATAACATTAGCCTTAAGGACGATAAAAGATACCCTTATGTTAAATTGACAGATGAGGATTTTCCAAGGCTTGTGATTACAAGAAACATTTCTAAAACAGGAACATTCTATGGACCATTTACAGATGTGACTGCTGTAAGACAGACTGTAAAGTTCCTAAAGCAGCTATTTAGAATTAGAACATGCAAAAGGATGGATGGGCCTTGTCTAAATAGCCAAATCGATTTGTGTTATGCTCCCTGCAACGGCCAAATATCAAAAGAAGAGTATAGGGATCACATGAATAAGATCGATCTCTTTTTCCAAGGAAAATATAATAAAATCATAAAAGACCTTGAAATTGAAATGAAGGAAGCCGCATCAAAGCAGGAATTTGAAAAGGCAGCAGTCATCAGAGACCAAATCAATTCAATTGATGAGGTCATGACAAAGCAATTGGTAGAGTTTAAAAACGACCTTGACCAAGACATTATTGCCATTTCATACACAAGGCAAAATGCTGTGGTTGTTGTCATGAACATCAGAAACGGGAAAATCGTAGGCAAAGACGACTTCCTAATGAATGGATCCAAGCATACCACATCAGATGAGGTCATATCTGCATTCATTAAGCAATTTTATGGAATCAATAGGCATATTCCTAAAGAGATATTGATTGAGGAAGATATCCCTGACCAAGATCTTATTGAGGAATGGCTCACTGACCTAAGAGGAAATAAGGTATTTGTAAAAGTTCCTCAAAAGGGAAATAAGCTTAGGCTTGTTCGTATGGCAAGCAAAAATGCAGATATAATTAAGAATCAAAAGCAAAAGATGGAAAACTCAATGATAGAGCTTAAGAAGTACCTTAAGCTTGAAAAGCTTCCAAGAGTCATAGAAGGCTATGACATATCAAACATTTCAGGAAAGCTTGCAGTAGGTTCTAAGGTTTCATTTTTAGATGGAAAGCCTAATAAGAAGCAATATAAAAAGTTTAGAATGAACACTCCAGGACCTAACGACTTTGCTATGATGAAGGAATTGCTTGAGCGTAGATTAAAGCCACTTAAGGAGCATTATGATAAAGTCAGAATCAATGAGAATCATATTAATCATAATGAAGCTGAAACTGAGAAAATTGAACCTTTAAAATTAGGTGATGAACCTAACTTGATAGTAATTGACGGTGGTAAGGGCCAATTGGGAATGGCTGTTGATGTATTGAAAGAGTATAATCTTACCCATATACCTATAATAGGTCTTGCAAAGGAATTTGAGGAAATCTATATTCCAAACAGCAGTTTTCCAATCATAATTCCTCAAGATAATGAAGCTCTTCACCTATTGCAGCAGGTTAGGGATGAGTCTCATAGATTTGCTGTCACTTATCACAGAAAGCTGAGATCTAAAAAGATAGAGGAGTCTCCTCTTGATGATATTCCTGGAATCGGCAAGAAAAGAAAGATAGAATTATTAAAACACTTCAATGACTTGAATGGAATTAAAAACGCCACTGCAGATGAACTTTGTGAAGTTGATGGAATGAATAAAAAAGTGGCTAAAAACGTTTATAATTATTTCCATAAAGAAGAGAATTAATTAAAAAATAGTCATAGTGAGTAAAATAATTAAAAAAGTAAAAAATAATTAAAATAAGTAAATAAAAATAATTAAAAAAAGCAAAGAGAAATAATTAAAAAAAAGTAAAAAAAGAATAAAAAAAGCTTAAGGCATTTCCTTATCTAAGAATTTAACGACCTGTTCTTTATATTCTTCAAAGGAGTCCTCATTTTTAATAAGATAATCGGCAGTTGCAATAACTTCTCCAATGCCTAAGTCTAATTCTCTTTGATCCCTTTCCTTAAAGTCTTCATAAACACTGGAATCATCTTTTCTATTTCTAAGAGTGACTCTTTTAAATCTTGTTTTAGGGCTTGCGTAAAGAGAAACAGATGTAAATTCATCAAAATTCACGTCAAACATTTCTATTTCATAAGGACTTCTAATACCGTCAATAAGAATTGTTTTTACATCATCTTGAACTTCTAAAAATCCCTTTATCTTTTCTATAGTTAATTTGGCTACAATATACTGGCCATGTTCTTCTCTTAATTTTCTGGCAGTAGTGCCACTATTCTCTCCTCTTTCTGTAGCTTTTTCACGGATAATGTCACCCATACTAACTACAACAGCTCCTCTTTCCTTAGCCATATCAAAAAGAAGACTTTTTCCAGAACCTGGTAATCCAGTAACACCTATTACTTTCATAGTATCCCTTTTTTTATTTTTGAATTTTTAAATTAATTTTTAAATTAACTATTAGAAAATATATTTATATTTTTATTTATTATTAAACTTAACCTATTTTTTTAAGTTATCTTTCAAAGAAGATAAAAAAGATGCAAAATAAATTCCTTAAAAAAAATTAAAATAGGAAATAATGGTCATTTCAATTTAATCTCTGCTAAAGAATCCTTAAGATTTTTCTCATTTGAGAAACTGTTAACTATATTTTCTAAAAATTCCTTATCCTTATCCTTTCCATTTTCCTTAAATTCAAGAGCAATCTTAGTCATTAAGGGAACAGCTCTCACAATATTATCAACGATTGTTATTGTAGACATTTTAGCAGTTCTGGAAACTGGGTTTAAATCAATTGCAATTATCTTTTTGCCGTTTTCAACTAGAACCTCTGCCCTATCTCCATCTTCAAGAGGAACTAACATAACATCAGCAGTATAGCTTCCTTCCTTACTTGCTGTAGCTCTAGGACTGTTTAGGTTGTTTATATATTCCAATTCTTCATCATTACCGCCTAAAATATCTTCCCAGCCTCTTTCCTTAAACATTCTTTCAATAATTTCAACACGTTCTGGAGTTCTGTAGAAGAGATTAATCTCTATCTTTGAATTAGTTGCTCGAGCAAGTTCAATGATTTCATCTATAGCCAATGCTGTAGTGTTTCCATTGACTGATAGGACAGGATTTTCTGCAAGAAGAATAGTTGCAACTGCAGCTTCACATGCTTTTTTAGCTGTATCTGTAGTTCTCTCACCTATCAGATAGTCAAATGTTTCTCCTCTGCCATGAGCGATCATGCCAGAATCTGCTAAATAACCTTCTTTAAAAGCGTTTTTGACTTTATCTCTTAATAATAATGATTCATAACGTGGATGAGTTTTTGGTATCATAATTATATTATAGTCAAATTGATTAATATAATCTTTTATTAAAGAATTAAAAAGAGTTAAGATAATAAAAATATAAGAAAAAATTTCTAAAAAAAAGTAAAAATTATTAAAGAAAAAAAAGAGTTAAGATATAAAAAGATGAGAATAAATTTCTAAAAAAAGTAAAAAAAATATAATTATTTTAATAATTTTTGGTCTAATTCATCCAATATAACATTTATTCGTTTAAATATCTCTTCTGGAGAGTCATTTGCAGGAATTACATGCCAATTATATAATACTGGCTCTGCCTTTTGTCTAACCTTTACAAAAGCTTCATAATTTTCAAACATTTCTTCTTTCTCATTTCTTTTCTCTACACGCTTAACCAATTCCTTTGGAGAGACGTCTAAATAAAAGAAGTATTCAGAAACAGGAAGCAGCCAACAAACCAATTTGTAAACTGGAACAGAGATTGCCTTGTTTAAATATGAAACAGCCAAAGTATATCTTACAAAAATAACAGTGTCTGCTTTTCCATGATATTTTATAACTGATCTGATTGCATCTCCACCATAACATAGTGTAGCAATAATCTTATTTAACTTTCCTTTTTTCTCTAAAGCAGACTTGGAATGGCGTCCGAAGAAGTTATCAGATGTTGGGTGAGAACGAATAATTACACTGCCTTCATTTTCATACTTTTCCTTAATGAGCCTTGCTTGGGTGTCTTTACCTGATCCATCAAGGCCATCTATAGCAATAAATCGTTTCATTATAATCCCAAATCCTTAAAATTTTAAAAATAGTTCGTTATATTTAAACTTATGAAAATAAACTTGATTAACTGTATAATATTTTATCTAAACTCTTTTATAAACCTTATTAAATTTAATGGATTTTGGAAGATAAAACTAATAAATATAAGATTATTTTAAAAGTAAAAACTGATAGAATATTTTTAAAAGAATTAAAATATGGCAATTGTGCTTTAGTTAATTAAATAGTTTTATTAAAGATTAAAAATACAATAATATTAATTAAAAAAATGGAGTCAGAAAATGGATGAGAAAATAGAAAATCCTGAACTAAAGGAAATTATGGCAATTGACCCTGAAGACATGAGCGAAGAAGAATTAGAAAGATTTGTAGATGCTTTCATGAATGCAACCTTAATCATTCCTGCTGAAGTAAACACTGATAAAGACATTTCTGCTTTAAGCGATGAGGAAATAGCTTTAGATGAAGAAATTGACATCACTATCCTAAAGCTTGAAGATGAAGATTCAGATTATGTATTCATTCCAGCATACACTGATGATGAGGAAGTTGAAAAACTAAAAGCTGAATTAAAAACTGAAATTTATGGTTTAATTTTTGAAACAGAAGACTTAGCAAACCTATTATATGAGTCATATGATGAAGACATTGAAGGAATCGTAATAAACCCATTTACAGATTTCACTGCAGAAATTCCTTTAGAATCACTTTTTGAATTGTTTGATTTCGAAGAGTGTGATGATCCTAACTGTACTAATCCTAATCATCACCATCATGAACATGAACATGAACACGACCATGAGCATGACCACCATTAAGAATTAAAAACTAAAAATTAGCAAAATTAAGCTAAAAAAAGTTTAATAAAAAAGAATTTAACATAAAATTGTTAAAAAAAGGCTAAAAATAATAAAAAAGAATTTAACATAAAATTGTTAAAAAAAAGCCTAAAAGATAAAAAAAGTAATTAAGTAATTTTTATAAAAATTACTTAATATGCTTTTATAATAATCTATTTTTAATTATTCGAATATAATTCGACTAATCTCTTTAAATATAATTGAAATTTAACCATTTAAATGAAAGAAAGTCATAATGGATTTAAAAATTCCATCAAAAGAGAATCCTGAAGTGTTATTGTCTACAAAATCGTTGATTTGCTCCTTATAACCATTTGCATCATCTTGAACAGATTGGGTTTTAGCAATGGTTTCTGCAAGATTTTGAATATCACTGTCAGTTATATTGATATTGTAAGTTGTACTGTAATCATTGATTATGTTTACAATAGTTGGAGTATCTGTAATGTTTTTCTCTTTAACTTCTTCCTTTACATCATCCACTAATTTAGATAAGTCATCAGAACTGACATTGGAATTTTCAACAATTGCAGCTTCTGTGTAAATCTCATCGTTAGCTGCTTCCTTTACAGTTTCTGGAATTTCAACATCTGTAACTTCCTCATAGGAATTCATTATTCCTGCAAGAGCAGATTCACCTGTAGCTGTGACTGGACTGGTTACATAAACATGTCCACTTGTAATTCCTGCTGACTTTAATGCAGAAGCATACATTTTTGGAGTGATTGTTGTGATTGTATTGTCCACTTCAACAGTTATTTCACCATTATCAGTTAAATCCACCAAAGCAGATGAAAATATTTGATTAGAATTGTAAGTTTTACCTGAGATTCCTGTAGATATTTTATTTACATCATTTGCAGTGATCACTTGACTTTTTACATTATTTAAATCAAAGCCTTTGCTTGAGAAGAAATCATCTACAAGAGATTTATAATTTTGATTCATGTAAGCAGTTTCACCATAAGTAACAACAATTGAACTATCATTTGCTGAAAAACTTGCTGGTATAACAGATATTGCTATAATAGCAATAATTAGCATAGAAATTGCAGTTTTTTTCATACTTATCACCTCTAAAAATTTCTATAATCTTAATTAGTCGAACTAGTATTTAAATGTAATGTATATTTTACATAATGGAAAGATTTATATTTGCATTTTGAATTTTTGTAAAATTTTTTTGAGTGAAAATCACTAATCTTAGCCCATCAATAAAATAAAGACATATTCATAGTTTTTAAATTTTGAAATTTGCAAAGAATTTTCTATAATATCTAGATAAATCAATGAAAAAATTGCTCATTCAATTAAAAAAAGTTGAACTAAATAAATAAATACTATATCAATCAAAAAGTCTTATAGTGAATAAAATGAAAAGTTCTATTAGCAAAGAAGATTATTTAAAAATCTATGAAATGACTGAAGATGCCTTTACACTTGATTTTGACTGTGGAACACTTTGCAACAATATCTGTTGTACAGTAGAAAAGGAAAGCAAGGATGGCGAATTATTAGAAATGGTATTGTATCTCTTGCCTGGTGAAGAGGAACTCTTTTTTGAAAATGAATGGTTTGATATGTATTACGAAACAACAGACGAATATGAGTATCCTGATTCATGGAATGGTAAAGTATATTTTGTCAAATGTTCCAATCCTCCACACTGCAATAGAAAAACAAGACCAATTCAATGCAGATCATTTCCAGTAAGTCCTCATTTAGATAAGGAAAACAAACTGCATTTAATCTATGACGAGGATGATTTCAGTTATGACTGTCCAATTGTTAGCCAAAAAATGAGATTAAGTGATGATTTCATAGAAAAAATCCTTAAAATGTGGAGCATGCTTATTGAAGATGATTTGATTTTTGACTTAATCAAAATGGAATCTGAAGAAAGAGAAAATAATGATAAAGACTATGAAATGGTTATTTAATTAATATCTGAAAAAATAGATTAGATCATTTATTTTATTTAAATAAAAAAAAGAATGAAATAAGAGTTAAATTAAAAAAAAGATGATTTTTAATTATATTAAAAAAAGAATATAATAAGTTAAATTAAAAAAAGATGATTTTTAATTATAATTAAAAAAATAGAGTTAAAATAAAAAATAATGATGATTACCAGTTATAGTTATAATAGCCAGCATCATCAAAGGAATCATCAAAGGAATCATCATAAACATCCGATTCATAATATGCATCATCATTAAAGTCATAGCTTGAATCATGATAAGGCTTATAACTCCTCTGATTAATGGAAGAGACTATATTTGATATCTTTACTCCTTTAGCATTTATATAAACAATATCATCTTCTGAGCAAAAGACAAAACTTTTTATGCCATTGCTCTTAGCATAAAAACCACTAACCCCACCAATTGATTTTTTATAATGGTTTAATCCATTCCAATTAAAGATTGAATAGCTGTCCATAAGATTCTTATTGAATTTGGAATGTCTTTCTAAAGAGATGTTTACAAATTTGCTTCCCTTTTTAAAGTCCATATAATTCAAATGATTTACATCATCATAGCCATCAAGGGCTAACTTAAATGATTTTGGTACATTAAAACCATATCCTCTCATATAATAAGTTTCAAAACCTTTTGGAGGGTTATCCTTAGCAAAAACATTATCTGCAATAATAAAGCTTGTGCTTAAAATTGTTAAGATAATAAAAAAACTTAGAAAATATCTTAAAATCCTTTTATCCATATATTCACCCCATGCATTATAAAAATCTTAATTTAAGAATAATAATGATTTGCTTATATTTAAAGTTTTGTTTTTTAGACTAGTGATAAAGGCCTATGACAATTAAAACTAAATGAGATGGGCTGATTAAAATATATCAACTAATTTATAGTCAGATTAATCTTTATCAACTAATTTAGCATCTAAAACATTATAAGTTCCATTATCACGTTGCCAATCTATCTCTGCATCAAGAATCTCAATCTTTTTATTGAAGATAGGTCCGTCTATAACAAGGGTTTCAGCTTCTCCCCCTTCAAAAGCAAGATGCAAATATGTCTTTTCACTGATTTTTTCAAGCTCTCGAAGAGCTTCCTCATCAATTAGGCGACCTAGCCATTTCTCATCAAGACCTTCAGCAAAAACTCCGCTGATGATTACTTTAAATCCTTTGGATATGACAAGCTCCATATACTCTTTAGGATCCTTATGCCAATAAGGAGAATATGCCTCAATTCCAATCTCCTCAGCCAATCGTTCAATCCTTGACTTTTGATAAGTTGAAAAAAGAGCGCCAGTGTATATGACTTCAATGCCAAGTTCCTTTAGTTGGATAAATCCATCCTTTAAATCCTCAAGTTCCTCCTCTTTAACTCCAGCAGTCTTAACTTCAATAATAGGTATTCCTACAGCATCTGAAATCAAATCAGTCAAATGTATGTTAGGAACATGAAACATATAGGACTCATCATTTAAAGACTTGATAGATAGAAGATACTTAACCTCATCTCCATTTTCAATAGCATAATTCAAAGCCATTACACTATCTTTGCCACCGGAAAATAAAACAGCAGATTTCACATATACACCTTTTAATTATTTAATACGAAAATGAATATAATTTAAAATATTAAAAATTATCAAAATAATAGAATTATTAAATAAACATTGCTTTTATATTAGAAAATTATTAAAAAAAAGAAAAATGAAAAGAATTAGAAGAAATTAATTTCTTCTAAAGGATCTCAATACCTTTGTCAATGGCTCCACATAAATTCCTGCAATAGCAACTATAACTCCTACAATACCAGTTATAATCATTATCACATACTCCGGAACCAAGTTATCATAGAAATAATGAATTGAATCTTGAACAGGACCTTGGACAGAGACTATAGTGTATTGATTCTCTTTTAAGTAATCCTTTACATCTAAAACCTGATTTGCATTGACCTTCACCTTAATGTGAACAAAGGCAAATTCAGAGCTGACCCCTACAGAACTGGATAGCCAGTTTACAAGAGATCCTAAAGTTGCTGTTGAACTTGCATCAGTCTTTAAGTCAACGGATATGCTATTAGTGCCTACCTCATAAGATTCAATCTCTGAATCGTTAGCCAAGTAATCATTAATATATCGTTTCGTTTCATTATTGATATCACTTGTTTTAAGTTCAAAACCATTAGTGCTTACTGAATTGACCCCATTCACATTATGAATCCTTTCAGTCACATCACTAATGTTAGATGTTGATGGAATATTCAGATTTATAACCTCACTATCCATAGTAAACAATCCTTGGACATTACCTATAACATATGGACTTTCTTCATAAATAGGATAAATAAAGAAGTATCCGCCAATAGCACCAAGGACAAATCCTATTGCAATAATTGAAACTATTTCCTTTCTTCCAACATAAGGGGACAATATTCCCATAGAGAAAGCAAATACCATTATTATAATGAATAGGATTATATAAATAATTCCACCAAATAAATCCATCATAATCAGCTCTTTTTAATTATAAATTAAAAATATTTTATTTTTTCAAACAAAGGTCAATAATTCTTATTTAAATTAAGTTTAGAATAATAAAAATTAGAGATATTAAAATTAATTTAAAAATATAATATCATTTCTAATTTTAAAAAAATAAACTTAAAATAATATGAAAATTAAGAATTTTTAATCTATTATTATATATAAAATAAATAATTTATAAATTTTATGAAAATGCATTATCTATAATTTTATATAGTTAAATTATAGTTAAAATATAGTTAAAAATAGTCAAATCAATTAGACATAAAAGTGGAACATTCCTATTCTTAAGAAAAAAAATTAAGATTTTCTAGAAAGAACAATGAAACCCGTGCCATCATCCCAACTTACTGTAAGCTTATTAAAGCCTTTTGAAAAATGAATATTTGCATTAAGACCATCAAAATCATAGGAACTTACTATATCCTTATAAGAACCGTCTGAAAGATTTAATCTTAAAAATGCCCTGCCACTGCCCCCATTGCTTGAGAATCTAACTGTTGCATCCTTATTAAAATTAAGCAAAACAGTCTTTTTAGATCCCTTTCCATTATTATAGCAAAAGTCTATGGCATCCGTAATCTTTGACAGCTCATTTTTTGCATTTATAGAATCCATAACATCATTTGAATAGTCAATGCTTAAGCTTAAGATTGGAACTGAAAGCATAGTGATTATCAATATAATGACCATAGCGCTTAAGATGTATTCCAATGACAACTGTCCTTTATTATCTGTTGGTTCCAATAACATATTATCCTCTGATTTAATAAGTGATTAGTTTTAATAGCTGTTAAAAATTCTATATTAAAAAATTATCTGATTTATTAAGCGATTAGATTTAATAGTTGTTAAAAATTCCATAGTTAAAAAATACTTATAAAAATGTAAGTCAAATCACCAAAGACTAAAAATACAAGATATGCTGCAGTTAAAGCCGGCAAAAATGGGATTCCCATTTTGATTTTAAAATTCGGAAAATTGATTAGAGATTCCCTATAAGCAAAATTAATCAGTTTAATATCATGGTCAGTTAATCCAAGCATAGAAGATGACTTGAAATAATAAGAACGTTTCTTATATCTATCAATTCTTAAATTATACTTCTCGTTATTTTTATTGATATTCAAAACTTTCTTTATGAGTTCATATAGCTCGTTAGATTTGAAATAATAATCTTCCAACACCATTCCCTCCTTCAGATTAGAAATGAATACTGTTTTTGTAGATATTTCCTTAATCAAAAAGCCAATGTCTGAAAAAATCAGGTTAATAGATTCAATTTGTTTTCCCTAAGCAATCTTAAAAACATATATAAAACGATAAATGGAAATGTAAGAATTATCGAATTGATTAAAATTGAAAATATTTTAGGATATATTAGCGCTTGACAATTGAAAGCAAAATCATTCAGCACACTGAAACTATTGAATTGATTTAGAATATCTATAAAGGATAGGGAAGATCCGATTGCACAAAATAGTTTCAAGTCTCCACCACCCCAAAAGGCTATTTTCCATAATGCAAATGAAATCATAAAAATAATTGACATATAAGCCAAATAGCAATACATAAAAAAATTATCATTAAGGACATTAAAAATTAATAGATTACTTATAATTCCATATGAAAATAGAAAAAAACTTAATTTATTTGGTATAATGCCATACTTCAAATCATAATAATTAGCAATTAGAAGTGTTAAAAATACAATAACTATGCTAATAACTATAATTGAATTAATGTCATTAATATTATTCCAAATAAAGCTATAGATATTCATGAAATCACCAATCGAATATTTTTAATTAAAATTTAAAAATATATTTACAAATTTAAGGAGTTTGTCTTAATAGATGTAAAAAGATTAATCCCAAATTTTGTCTTTATTTTATCTAAATAAGACAATTAGTATTTTATATCTTTAAATATTTATATTTAATGCTTTTTTTCAACTAAAAATTGATTTTAAATAATTATATTGATTTTTAAATAATAAAATGATTTTAAATTATAAAATTGACTTGATAATGTAAAATTTAAGTAAAATAAGACTTTTTATAAAAGAATGAAAAATTGATTTATCATTAAATCAATCTTGTTCTAAAGAAAAAAATATTAAAATAAATTTAAATGAAAAATAAAAAAAAATAAAAAATAATAAAAGCGCATTAAAATAAAAAAAAATAAAAAAATAGTGAATTAAGGGAAAGAAAGTTAAAAATAGAACTATTCTAAAAATAGATAACATTCTGATAGAATAACAGTTCCATTGTTAAATACAGTCCCTTTATTCTTAATTACAGAATTATTGGAACCTGGCCTTAAGCAAATAAAATCTGTGTCTTTAGAGCTGGATTCAACGATTATGCGTTTTCCTCTGAATTTGATAAAATTGTTTCCATGATTATTGAAGTGTCTTGAATCCCCTTCCATTTCTTCTCTTAAAAAGTCTTCAAAATACTTATCACTTTTAGAGATAATCTCTATTCTTTCTTCTCTAATAAGATCATTTATTATTGAGTTCACCAATTCAAATTCCAACTCTAAATTAATTGCTATTTCATCAAAAAAGCATATTTTAAATTTTCTAAAATAACTTATTACTTCCCTTTTAGCTTCTTCATAATCTATATCCCTCATACTTGCAACTTTATAGCTTTTTAAATGTTCACGTATTGCTTCTCTTAGAAAATCTGAAATGCTCAAGTAAGCACCACATTCAACTAAATCTAGTAATTCATCATGAACATTAATAGGGACCTTAGTAGCAATGGTTTTTCCTATACCTTTATTATTTAATAAATTATTATCTAAATCATTCATATTACCCCTCTTAATAAGTATATATTAAATATAATAATAAATTGAACCTTATTTAATATAAAATGATTTATGATGCGATAAAAATAAAAATAAAAAAATAAAATAAACTTAAATGTGAAAAAACACTGAAACACAAAAGAACAATAACAAAAAAGTAAAATAATAAAAAAACACAAAATCATAAAATCATAAAAAAGATAATTTAAAATTAAAAAAAAAACACAAAAAACACAAAATCACATTATTTCAAAAAAAAACAATATTTTTACTAATAATAAAAATGATTAAAAAGTTAATGAAAATAAGATAATAAAAAAAGAAAAACCTAAAAAAAGTATAAAAAATAAGAAAATAGTAAAAATAATAAAAAGAATACAGATTATGATTTATTTGTTATCATAAGCTGCTTGAACAAAAGAAGCAAATAATGGATGAGCATTATTTGGTCTGGATTTAAACTCTGGATGGAATTGACATCCAATAAACCAAGGATGTTCAGGCAATTCAACAATTTCCACTAAGAAATCATCAGGAGTTGTACCAGAAATCATTAAACCATTTTCTTGAAGAACTTCCCTATATTCATTATTATATTCAAATCTATGTCTGTGTCTTTCTTGAATAAGGTCTTCTCCATAAGCCTCTTTAGTCTTAGTGCCATCAATTAATTTACATTCATAAGCACCTAAACGCATAGTTCCGCCCATTTTCTTAATTTGTTTTTGCTTTTCCATCATATCAATTACAGGATATTCAGTTTCCTTATTGAATTCAGTACTGTTTGCACCTTCCATTCCAATTCTTCTTGCAAATTGAATAACCATGGAATGCATACCTAAGCAAATACCGAAAATAGGAGTCTCATTTTCAATTGCATAATCAACAGCTTGAAGCTTGCCTTCTACACCACGCTCTCCAAATCCACCAGGGATTAAAATTCCATCAAATTCAGCAAGTTTTTCCTTAAATGCATTCAATTCTTCTTCGTCATCCACATTAACATCAGAGCTAAGGTATTCAATATTCATTTTTGCTCCAATTTTAGCTGCTGCATGATGCAATGATTCTCTAATACTGATATAAGCATCTTCTAATTCTACATATTTACCTACAATACCAATAGTAACTACTGGATCTTGTATTTTAAGGGAATTTACGATTTCTTCCCATTCATTAAGAGTATTCTTATCATTTTCAAAGTCTATTCCAAGATTAATTCTATCTGAAATGTATTGGCCAGCATTTTCCCTATCTAAAACTAAAGGAACTTCATAAATTGATTGAGCATCAGGAGTGTTAACGACTGCTTCGACTTCAACATCACAGAAGTGAGCGATTTTAGCCTTTAAGTCATCATCAATAGGTTCTTGACTTCTTAAGACAATCATATTAGGGTTAATACCCATACTTCTAAGTTCTTTTGTAGAATGTTGAGTAGGTTTTGTCTTGAATTCGCCAGCTGCATTCAAATAAGGAACAAAGGTTACATGAACAAACATTACATTATCAGAACCTTCTTCATTTCTTAATTGTCTTAATGCTTCTAAGAATGGTTGGCTTTCAATATCCCCAACAGTTCCACCAAGTTCAACTAAAACAACATCATAATCATCCTTAGCGGAAATTTCACGAACCATTTCCTTAATTTCATTAGTTATATGAGGAATAATCTGAACACAAGCACCTAAGAAATCCCCATTTCTTTCTTTGGTAATTACAGACTGATAGACTTTACCAGTGGTAATATTTGATATTCCAGGAAGCTCGACATCTAAGAATCTTTCATAGTGTCCTAAATCAAGATCAGTTTCCATACCATCATAAGTTACAAACACTTCACCGTGTTGGTATGGGTTTAAAGTACCAGAATCCCAATTTAAATATGGGTCAATCTTAATAGCTGCAACTTTTAAGCCATAAGAACGTAAAATACGACCAATAGATGCAGAGGTAATTCCTTTTCCAATAGAACTTACTACTCCACCAGTAATAATAATATATTTTGTCAGATAAATCCACTCCTAATAATTAATGATAATGATTTTACATGAAAATTTTTTCTATAAAATCATAAATGAATACTCAATAAAATATTAGTTTAATTTATTATATATAATTTGCTTATAGAAAGTTTTATTATATAAAAATCACTTAAAAAAAAGACATAACATAAGGACAATATCATAATAAAACAATAAAATAAAGCATTATTTCATTTAAATAATAATTTAGCTAATATTTAATAAAAAAAGACAGAATAACTTATTCATAGTAAAACGTAGGATTATCAATAACACAAATAGATTTTTATAATATTGGGGGTTTATAAAAAATTCTAATAAAACAGCATTATCAATAACCCTACAATATTATTTAAAACTTTCAGATATAAAAAGTTTTATATATTTACATAATTATTTAGGTTAGTTAAATATTTAATAAAAATTAGAAGAATTTGAAAAAATGAAAAGTGAAAAGAGAAATATAAATAAAAAAAGAAATGTAAATTAATAAAAAAGTATTTAGAATTTAAAGAAATCTCTTCCCCAAACTATTTTTTGTTTTTTTGCAAAGACTTTCATCTCATAAGAATCTTGTGATGGAGCATACTCTTTTTCAAAGATTTGTTGTTTTTGCTGAGGATTTAAAGCAGTATCTGCAATTTTGCTAAGAACTCCTAACTCATTATCAATACTATCCATTTGCTCTGATAAATTTTTCTTTTTATTTTCTAATTCTGCAATCCTGATTTCAAGAAGTTCATTACTGGAAACTTGGAATTGATCTCTGAGTTTGAAAATTAAATCAATAGCTTCACCAACAGACAAATCATTTTCCTGCATTATTTGATATTTTTTATATTGCTCTTCAGTTAATTCAACAGAAATTGTTTTATTATCCATAATTTCAC
Source organism: uncultured Methanobrevibacter sp. (assembly GCA_900321995.1). Taxonomy (GTDB): domain Archaea; phylum Methanobacteriota; class Methanobacteria; order Methanobacteriales; family Methanobacteriaceae; genus Methanobrevibacter. The sequence goes on from ONYG01000232.1 coordinate 40,181, forward strand.
CCGAAAGAATTAAAATAAAATTATTATATGTAGTTTTATTTTTAATCATATATAAAAATACTTAATTAATTTATATATTTGATTATTTAGCACTATTATAATCATTTCATTACCAAATAAAATAGTCAAAAATATAAACATCAATGAAAAAGATAAAAATTAAAAGATATAACTAAATTATCTAAGAATCAAACCCATTTTTCTTTAAAATATCTTCAATAATTTTAATCATCTCCACATCATCATTTAAAATACTTGAAGTTATATTCAATAATCCATCATCCATATCTAAAACTTCGATAAAATCTAAAACGAATCTATATGAGTCTACAAAAGAATGCAATAATTTCATTATTTTGAAAAATTCATCCTTTGGAATGGACATTTCCATATACACTTCATCCCCTTCAACAATGAACTTCTTATATAAATCCAATTCAGAATAAGAATCTTCGATGAAATCTTTATTTAAGCTTGTATTATCAACAATTTTAGAATAATCTTTAGATTTTACAAGATTGATTTCACCTAATGAATCATCAGAAACTGAAACATCAGTTAACTTATTAGATGAACTATCAGAATCTTCTTTTTCTTCTTCTAAATTAGCATCGATAATCTCTTCAAAGCCCGAATCAGATATAGCTGAATTATAGAACCGGTCCTTTAAGACATCCCTATCAGGCTTAATAGATTCGACATCAATAGGAATGGAAACCCTTATGATCTTAGCATAAATTCCATTATCATATTCAAAATCAACATTTGAGATGAAATTTCTAATATTTCTTAATGTATTAAAGTCACCTATAGGGCCAAACTTAATAAAACCCTTTCCATCTTCCAGACGAGTAAGTCTATTTTTATTTTTTAAAACCTTTAATTCCAAATCAGACAATTGGCTGCAATCGATTCTCAATAAAATCACATCATTAAACTCTTCGCTATCTTCTGCAAAAACTATAGATGATTTTGAAGAATCCTCTGTATTTAAAATAGCCACTAATTTAGGCACTATTTGAGCGCCCATATCCATATAAGAAGATGTTGCAATAACTGGATCTCTTGCAAGACCAAAAAAGTAAGTAAACTCATTCTTATCCTTATAAATGCTAGTGTAATATATTGATTCCTTGCTTGGCTTTCTATGTCTTATTGTAACATTGGAATCTGAATTAAAATAATCCAGATTGATTGATTCACAATCTATGGTGAATTGCTTTTCATTATCATGAAACCTTTCTAAAAACCTTTCAAAAGCCTTTTGACTTGATTTGATTTTGCTGTCTTTTATAATTCTTAAAACCACATAAACACCCCTTAAGAAAAAATAAAAATAATAAATAGATATTTTAAAAAAAAATAATTTAAATAAATCTATCCATTTTTAAATTAGAATTTTATCAATTCTTTTTTAACCTCCTTAAGACTTACATCAGAATGGTCTTCCAAATCTTCTTTACTCAAATCTTTAAACAAGTCCTCAAGATTAGCATCTTTTATTTGATTGAAAATTTCTTCGCTAAATTCATCTTCATTACAATCAAACTTGCCTAAAATCAAATCAACAAAGACTTTTCTTCTAATTAGTGCTTCCTTTTCAGAGATTGAATAGCCAACTACTATGTCATTTACAGTAATAGTCCATAGGCCTTCCTTAAAATCGAAATTAATTCCGTCTAAATCAGAATATTTTCCGCTTAAACCTGGTCTTGGTTTTTTAACAAGTCTCCTTAAAAGTTTTTTACGTTCAATATAAGCTTCTTTAGGAGTAGGGAATGATTTTATTAAATCTCCACCAAGGTAAGCAATCCACTTTTCATTTTCCTCATCATATTCAATTTCAGTGGAATTTGCATATTTTTCATCAAAAGCGTTAACAGCTATTCTTTTTTCTTTCTTGGCTTTTTTCACCTTTGGCTTTTTCTCTTTAGAGACTTTAGGAACATCTTCATCATTAGATTCATTTGATTCTAAATCATTTTCACCATCTTCTATAGATTCCTCTTTTGATTTGATAGATTCAATAATTGTTTTAATAGATTTTTCAGAATCATTATCTGTTAATTCTTCACTTATTTCTTCAGTTATTTCCTTAGTTATCTCTTCAGATACTTCTCCAGGAACTTCTTCAGTGAGATCTTCAGCAGTAAAGCTTTCATTATTAGAAGAAGCAATACCATCTAATTCATCCTCAAAACTAGAATCTGAATCTTCATCAAACAAATCATTCAAATCCATATCATCAGAATCATTATCAAAAATATCTTCCATAGCAGAAGGAGAATCTAGATTATCTTCAGCTAACACATCCCCATAAGATATTAGATCATTTTTATTATCTTCTTCATAATCATTATAATATGAAACTGAATCAAAATCATCATTTAAACTTGACTGGGAAATATAATTAAAATCCTCAGTATCCATAATAGAATCTTCACCCAAATTCTCATCAATTGTTTTTTCTTCTTTTGTTCTTTGAGATGCTAAGATGTTGCCTAATGAATTGGTTCTAAACTCTTTAACCTTTTCAGGCCTTTTATCAATAATATTAGATTTGATTTTGCTGTTTGTCTCAGCATTATCAATTTCCATAGCCTCTTCATAGCTAACTCTTACTCCTCCTCGAACAAAGGTCTTTTCATCTTTAAAGGATTTTTCCTTTGTAGATTGTGATTGCTTAGGATAAGTTTTTCTTTTTGAACTTGCATCAGTGCTTAAATAATCCTTAGATTTTAAATTATCAGATTTAATTTCCCCAGAAGAATTAACTTCAGAACTTTCTTTCAATTCTTTAGATGATGAATCTTCAACTGGTTTATTTAAATTAGAAGATAAATTTTCAACTGATTTATTTGAATTAGAAGATAAATTTTCTACTGGTTTATTTAAATTAGAAGATAAATTTATATTTAGATTCTCAGATAATCCTAATTTAGTTAATAAATCAAATTCCCAACCTAAACTTGATAAAATATGAATTAATTCATTCAAATCAATGGATTCGAACTTATAATGCAATTTGACAAATATGCTGAAATATTCCTCGTCTTCTTTTGAATAGTTTAAATTAACCATATTATCCAAAAGATCCAAGAAGAGAATATTCTTTAATTCAGCCTTATTAACCATACCCTCTAGAGAAATGCATAAGTCTGCATCATTATAAGATAAGCTAATCTCTCGCCTAAATCCTTTAGAATCATATGAATTGAATTTGATTTCCTTTAAATCCTTACGATTTTCCTTTTTAAAAAGATTTTCAGAGACATTTAAGAATCCGTTATCATTATCCAAAAGAGAATCATTAAGACCCAATTCATCACTAAAATCATCTTCCTCATCCATATTCAAATCGGAAATGGTGTATTCATAGGAAATTCTACCTTTATTTTCCTTTTTAACTAATCCATAGAAAGAGCTTTTCTTATATTCTTCTATATCTGCAGAATTTTCATTCAAATTCTCATCATAATCCAATGAATTATCCAATTCTGATTGAGCATCATTTATTAGTTCATTATTAACAGTTGAATCTGAATCTGTGAGAGATGAATCCTCATCATCTACATCACCATTAAGAGAAGTCTCAACATCAGATCTTTCATTTAAAATATATTTGTCTGTGTTTGTCCTGAAGATATCATAATAACTTATAGGTGCTTCTTGACCTTCTGTTTCATTATTTTCTAAGGAGATATCATTTTCATCACTTAATGAATTAGACTCATCAACTTTAGATAAACTTTCCGTATTATCTTCTTTAAGATCTGAATTGATGAAGTGCATATCTGCTACATCTACACCTTTAGCAATAAGAGCTTCCTTTAATCCATAGAATGCATCCTCTTCAGAATCGAAGTATCCTAAAATCTCATCATCATGTTTAGCAAGCCATAAATGCTTGTCAATATCATAATCGATTCCATCAATAAAGGAATATTTTCCATTTGACTTTCTTGGAGGATATGGCATGCCCTTTAGAATCTTCCTTCTGGATTTTATAGCGTCTTCCTCTGAAGTGCACCTATCCCTTTCCATTCCTCTAAAGTAAACTACCCATTCTTTGCTGCTTTCATCAAATGAAACTGCATTTTCATCTGAGTTTATCTTGACCTTAAAGTCAAAGCTGTCATCGAAGGACTCTTCCTTATGGAATTCTAAGGCACTTACATCAAATCCCTTGGATTTAAGGAAATCCTTTTTAAAGTTAAAAGCATCCTCTTCACTATCAAAGAAACCTAATCTTTCTCCTTTGATAGTTAAAGTCCAAATCAGGTTTTTCTCATCATAAGTGATTCCCTTATGGATTGAGAATAAACCATCCTTGTTTCTCTTTGGCTGAGCAAAACCTGATATGTATTTCAATCTTTCTTTAATTGCCTTTCTTTTAGTATCGCAGGTAGTGACATACTTATTCTTATAGAATATCTTCCATCTGCCATCATTCTCATCTTCAACAATGCCTAAATCCTTTAGGTTAATCTCCAGATGATAGACATTAGATAAGTTTTTAATGGCTTCCCTTTCGCTATCATAGTAATCTAAAACTTTTCCATCTTTCTTAATGTACCAAAGCTTGTGATTCTTATCAAATGAGATTTCCTTATAGTCTGAATAGGAACCATTTTTTGGCTCAGGCAATGGCAATGTATCAATATATTCCTTTCTTGCAATAATTGCATTGTTTTCAGATATGAAATATCCTAGATCCTGCCCATCAAAACTTGCTTTCCATAAGAGCTCTTTCTCATCAAAATCTATTCCCTTAGAATTAGAGTATTTTCCATTATCCAATTTTTCAGGCATAATGCATCCTTTAAAGAATTCAAAAACCTTAAAGGAATCACTTAAAATGAAATTGAACCCTCTTTTTACTGCAACTTCTTTCGTTTTAAAATGGCCTATTGTTATTTTCTTACCATCATATTCAAAAAATGCAGTGTAAGCATTCAAATCCTCATTGAAATATACATTTTCCTGATTAAAAAAATCATGAACATCATAATTTGCCTTATGCTGATACAATGATAACTTAGTCGGATCTGAACTATAATATTCTGTTTTATTTATGGAATTATTATTTATATTGTCCTTTATTTGATTTAAGAAGTTTTCATCATGGCGATAGCTTATGCCAGGATAATGTATCTTCATATAAGATTCATCATCTGTAATAGCACTATAAAAATAGCATAAAATATTGAATATCTTTTTATGGGCTTTTAATGCAACATTCATCTCATCTCTTAATACCTGATGAGTTGCTATATTTCTATATTGACGTATAAAATCTAATTGATTAAATATTTTCTTTGGAATTACTCCCTTATTATTTAGATAATTTAACTTTGTTTTCTGGTCTGATTGAGTCATATCCCTATCAGATAATTTTGTGATATATTGAGTAACCCATTCCGCTATTTTTCCAGCCCAAATGACGGCATCTACACCATCACCTTCAACTATATTCTTTTCCATCCTCATGCAAAAATTAGATATTTCTGGAAAATCAGAGTCTAAAAACATAAAACTATGGTTTTTCATTACATATGCACCCCTAAAAATTTATACATATCAAAATATATTAAAATTGATATGCAAAAATAGCTATTTACTATTTTTCAATAATAATATAGACTTGGTTTTATTTAAAGTTATTTAAAATGTTTTTAGAATTTAATATAGTAAAATATAGTAAAATATAATAAAAATTAGTAGGGTTTAATAAAAAAAGAAAAAAAGTATAATTTGATTGATAATAATAAAAAAATATTGCTAATCTTTTAAATCTGTTTTTGGAGGATATTTAATGGCGTTCTTTTTCATTTTGTTTAGGACTATCTCTTTGACATCAACATCCAATGCATCTGCCATCAGGAAGCAATAGTTCAAGACATCTGCCAATTCATCTACAACCTCATTCTTATCATATTCCTTTTGCCATTGAAAGTGCTCCAATAATTCGGCTGCCTCTATTGATATTGACTTGGCCAAGTTCTCTGGAGTGTGATACCTTTTCCAGTCACGCTCACTTTGAAATTTGATTAGTTCCTTCATTAACTCTTCCATTCTATCACCCTAGTTAATTTATTGCTTTTGGATTTTGTTCAAGATATTTATTAATATTTATTAATATTTATTTTCTTATAACAGTTATTTTTGATTATTCTCTAAGAAACTGGAAGCTGCCAAAACGTTTTCCTTAAATTGAGGATTTATATCTGTTAAAAATCCCATGAATGAAGATGCAATATCTTCACTTTGATAATCAACAGAATATTCTTCCCTAATTCCTAAAAAGTCATTAATCCATTCTTTCGGCACATTGATGAAAGGAAAGATAATCTTTTTATCAGACAAATCAAGGTCATAAATGCCATTTGCATCTTCAAACTTCCTATTCCAATTTATTCCATTTCCATCAAAGATATCTGTTAAAATAAGATTTACCTCTTGATTTAGATTTAAAGATGATACTGCTGCATCAAAATCAGACAAACTAATCTTATCATCATATTCAACAAAATCTATGCCATATTTTCTTGAATAAGGTTCTAAGACAATATATAAAAGTTCGGCATATGCATCATTTATATTTGGAATGAGAACAGTATCCTTTGGATTTAGAGAATTTGCCAATGTCTTTGAACTTCTCTGACAAATCTTTTGAAAAAGAGAAGACCTTACGACTCCAATATTTGGATAATACTTGTTGAAAAGATTGATTCTCTTTTTGGAAAACTTTGAAAACCTTAAATTCTCTATATATAACTTGATGGAATCCTCATCTTCACAGTCGTGTTGATAAACAGAAACGAAACGACTGTCTACACCAATCTGTTTTAAGAACTTCAATATTTCCTTTTTGCCGTCAAGCTCTTTTTCCTCATTGTTTTCAATAACAAAATTTGATAAAAAGTTCAAATCCATAAAATCACATGATAAGAATTTTAATAAAATAATAAATAAATGAAAATTAAAAAAATAAAAGATTAAATAAAATAAACTAAAATAAAATAAAAAAATAATTTAAATTAAATTAAATACCCAATACATCCAATAAAGCTTTTTCCATAATATTCACTGGAGCCTCTTTTCCTAGCCATATTTCAAAGCTGCGAATGCCTTGATAGAGTAACATCTTATATCCATAAACCACTTCAGCATTAGCCTTTTTAGCCTCTTTAATTAATGAAGTTTCCATAGGTGTGTAAACGATATCATTAACCACCAAATCCTCATGCATCATATCTGCACTTGCTATTGGCTTATCATTTACATTAGGATACATCCCAATAGGAGTAGTGTCTATCAATATATCAGAACTGTCCAAGACTCTTTTTAAGTCATCAATTTCATAAGCATTAACATTATTAAAATCATATTCCTGCTTATTTAGGTTGGATCTTAACTCTTCCTTAAGGGATTTGGCCTTTTCATAGTTTCTATTTAAAATGGACAATTCATCAATACCGGAGCAAGCCATCTGGAATGCAATAGCCCTTGATGCTCCTCCTGCACCAAGTATTGTAACTTTTTTATCTTTGATGGAAGTCTTCTCTTCAATAGCCCTTAAACATCCATATGCATCTGTATTGAATCCTTTAGTAAAGACTTCTCCATCACCATAATCAAACTTAATGGTGTTTACCGCACCAATCATCCTTGCAATAGGATCAATATCATCTAAAAAAGGAATAACATTGGATTTATGAGGAATAGTAACATTCAAACCCTTGATTCCAAGGCCTTTTGCACCTCCAATCGCATCAGACAGCCTATTTCCCTTTACATGAAAAGGAAGATAAACATAGTTTAATCCTAAAGACTGTAAGCCAGCATTTTGCATAGCTGGAGAGAATGTATGCTCAATAGGGTCTCCAATAACTCCTAAAATATTTGTTTTTCCATCAATCACAGTAACACCTTAAAATTATATAAATATCTTAAAATTTATAAATATGACAGAATTTGAAAAATCATAGAATGAAATAACTAATTAAAACTCCAATTGCTCAGCTAAGCACATCTTGCAGACTGCATTAGGAGACTCAAGATTAGCCTCCTTAACAGGACAGTAGAATACTCCATCCTTTTCCTCTACCTTTAAGGAACCTGGGAAAGGAGTTCCAACTGGATGAATAGGCTCTTCAAGAATATATGTTGTGTATAATGAAACAATAGCATAAATCAAAGGAAATTTAGTCTTTGATGTTTTTGATTCTTCATTCTGATAAGACTTTAATGTGGAAATGGAATCTATAAAATCCTCCTTATTGATCTCATCATCATATTGAGTCCTATCATCACGAATATCCTTTATACGACCTAAAAAGTATTTGACATAAACTGCATTTGTCTTCTCCCTATATTCATCCTGAACATATTTGGTGTCTTCCAATAGCTCTGCTGAGACACTCATCAAATCATATACAGAAATAGTTCCAGAATGGTCCTTTAAGATCTCCAAAAGGGATTCCTTTGATACAGTCTCCTCATTTGAAACAATGTTTTTAAAGTCATCATAAATTTCTAAATTATTTGCCATAAAATCACAGTAAATAGAATATTTCTTGAATAATCAATATTAAAGAATATAATTTTTAATATATTAAAATTTTTTTATAAATCAGATATTTCTTAAATAAAACTGATTATGGAGAAATTTTCAATATTATATTTTTCAAATTATATTTTCAATATTATAAAATTTTAATTTGAATTATTATTATACTATTATATTAATTATATAATAAGTATTATAAAGAATAAATAATATAAATTATTATTGTTAAACAATTTACTTAAAATCAATTGAATTAATTTATAAAATACCATTGGAAACATTTTACTTAAATTCAATTGAAATTAAATATAAAATAAAATTAATCTAATAAAATATTATTTAAAAAGATATTGGAGAATCAAAATGGAATTTGAAAGACCAAGAGGAACAAGAGACTTTCTCTTTGAAGAAATGAGAGCTAGAAAACAAGCTGAAGACACATTAAGAAATGTATTTGAAAATTACGGATTCGGTGAAGTGCAAACACCATTATTTGAAGACTTAAAATTATTCACTACAAAATCTGGAGAGGAGATTGTAGATCAATTATACAACTTTAAGGATAAGGGAGATAGAGACTTAGCCCTTAGGCCTGAAATCACCGCACCTATTGCAAGATTATACTTAAACGAATTGCAAAAGACATCAAAGCCTATTAAGCTCTACTATTACGGCAGCTGTTTCAGATATGAAAGACCTCAAAAAGGCAGATTCAGACAATTCTGGCAATTCGGTTGCGAATTGATTGGAGCGAAAACACCTGAAGGTGAAGCTGAAGTCATTGCAATGTGTAACAATGCAATTGAAGAGCTTGGAATCACAACTGCTGAATTTAACGTTAACCACCTTGGAATTATCCGTGGATTATTTGCTCACTTTGATATTGATGCAGCTACCCAAAGGGAGATAATGGTTGTAATTGATAAGGGAGACAAGGAATTGTTAAAAGACTCTCTTGTAGGTGAAAATCCTATAATTAAAGACAAAGGAGAACTTAATGAAGTCTTATTCAAATTGATGGACATGGTAGGAGACTCTTCAATTATTAAAGATATAAGAGAACTTGTATCTCCATATGAAGAAACTGCTGAAGCATTAGCAGAATTTGAGGAACTTGTAAAAACCCTTGAAAGTTTTCAAGTATTTAACTATAAGCTAAACCTTGGAGTTGCAAGAGGCCTTGACTATTACACTGGAATCGTATTTGAAGTCTATGTGGAAGGCCTTGGCGCACAAAAGCAAGTTTGTGGAGGAGGAACCTACAACCTTGTTAAGCTCTTCGGTGGAGAGGATGTAGTATCAACTGGTTTTGCACTAGGATTTGACAGATTGATGAATGCAATTGAAGAGTTAAATGGCAAAGCAGAAATTGAGCCTATTGTAAAGGCATATGTTGCTGCAATTTCAGACTCAACAAGACATGATGCATTCAGCATAGCTCAAAACCTTAGAAAAGCAGACATTCCTACTGAAGTGGACTTATCCAGAAAGAAATTCAAGAAATTGCTTTCATATGCAAACAAGATTGGAGTAAAATATACTGTTCTTGTTGGAGAACGTGACCTTGAAGAAGGTAAAGTTACTGTAAAGGACATGGAATCTGGAGAACAGGAATTAGTCCCAGTGGATGAAGTGGCTAGCTACATCAAAGAAAATTGCGAATAAAATTAGAATAGAAGAAAAATAAAAAAGAAAAATAAAAAATTAATTATTTTCAATTACAATATTGTCAAAAACATAATAAAATATATTTATTTCCAAAAAAGGTGAAACCATGGAATTAAACTTTAGGCTCGATGTAGGTGGAGAAAAATTAATCATCGCAGTTGCACAAGACTACCAAACAAATGAAGTTCTTATGGTAGCATTCATGAATAAGGAAGCTGTAAAACAAACATTAAAAACTAAAAAAGCACATTATTACAGCACATCACGTCAAAAACAATGGTTGAAAGGAGAAAGCTCTGGAAATGTACAGGAAGTTAAGGAAATCTACATTGACTGTGATGCAGATGCAATAATAATGAAAGTAGACCAAAAAGGTGCAGCTTGCCATGAGGGTTACAGATCATGTTTCTTTAGACAATTAGATATTGAAAAGGAAAACATTGACTTAGACAATCTTAGTGATGAAGAACTTAAAGTCATCTGCGAAAGATTATTCGACCCAAAGGAAATGTATGGAAAATAAATAATTAAAATAAAAATTAATGAAAAATAAGTTTAATGAACTAAAAGTGAATAAATAAAATATTTCTAAATGATTTTATCAAAATACAATCTTTTTATAATAATTTCATTAAAACACAATATTTCTAAATGATTCATTAAAATATAATATTTCTTATAACATCATTAAACTTATAAAATATTCCACAGGAAGTGATAAAGTGGATTTTAACGATTATGACTATGATAGTGAATATAATGACGACTATCAAAGAGAAATTAAAAGAATCGTCCCAGACACTAGCGCTATCATAGAAGGAAATATAGAGAAACTGATAAAAGAGAAAGGCCTTAATTATCCTGAAATAATAGTTCCAGAAGCTGCAATAGCTGAACTTGAACATCAAGCAAACAATCAAAGGCCAACAGGATTAAAAGGTCTTAAAAATCTAAAAAAACTTCAGGATTTAGCTGAAATAGGTGAATTGTCAATTACCATAAAAGGCAGAAGGCCAAACAGTTTTGAGAAGTCTCATGCAAAGATTGGAGAAATTGATGGACTTATAAGAGACCTTGCAAAAGATGAACTTGCATTACTGCTAACAAGCGATAAGATCCAAGCAAGGACTGCTGAAGCGGAAGGAATTCCAACCATATACTATGCCCAAGAATATAAGGGCAATGTGGACTTGAAGATTTCAAGATTCTTTGATGAGGACACTATGAGCGTTCACTTAAAAGAGAACGTTCCCCCTATGGCTAAAAAGGGAAAACCTGGACATATTGAACTTGTTAAGCTTGCAGAAGAGTCTTTCTCATACAAGCAATTAGAAAATATCGTAGAGGAGATCCTTGAAAAGGAAAGGTACGATCCAAAGACCTATCTTGAGGCAGATATGGAAGGTGCAATTGTTGTACAGTCAAGAGACTTAAGAATATCAATTGCAAGACCTCCATTTTCAGAAGGCCTTGAAATAACTGCAGTCAGACCTGTAGCTGAAGTGAGCCTTGAGGATTATGACCTTTCAGATGAGCTTATTGAAAGGCTAGTCAATAGCGCAAGAGGAATCCTAATTTCAGGAAGTCCTGGAGCAGGTAAGAGTACATTTGCCCAAGCAATAGCTAAATTCTATGATGAGGATTTAAACAAGATAGTTAAAACAATGGAATCCCCAAGAGACTTGCAAGTAGGGGACACAATTACCCAATATGCTCCACTTGAAGGGGATATGGAAAATACAGCAGACATACTTCTTCTTGTAAGGCCAGACTTTACAATTTATGATGAGCTTAGAAAAAACCATGACTTCAGCATCTTTGCAGATATGAGGCTTGCAGGTGTTGGAATGATTGGAGTTGTTCATGCAACAAGGCCTATTGATGCGATTCAAAGAATAGCAAGCAGGGTAGACCTTGGTACAATTCCATCCATTGTCGATACTACAATTTACATTGAAGATGGGGAAATCGCTGCAGTCTATGAAAACAAGCTTACTGTTAAGGTTCCAACAGGAATGGAGGAAAGAGATCTCTCAAGACCTGTCATAGAAGTTAGAGACTTTAAGACAGGCACTCTTGTAAATGAGATCTACACCTATGGGGACCAGACCATTGTAATGGATATTGGAATGGTGGAAAAGTCTAAAAAGGAGAAAATGGCTAAGAAGAAAACACCAGTCCAATTGATAGCTGAGCGTGAAATCCTAAGGAACATGAAAAGAATAGCTCCTAAGGCAAGCATTGAAGTCAGCTTAGAAAGCGATAAGAGAGTCAATATCTATATGAGTGAGAAATACATTCCAAAAATCATAGGAAAGGGAGGCAAAAGAATTGCTGAGCTTGAGCGTGACATTGGAATTAAAATGAATGTTGAGCCTCTTGAAAAGGCACCTGACAGCTTTGAAAGCAGACTTGCTGAAAGGTCACAAAAGAAAAATAAGTCAAAAAAGAATAAAAAGGAAAAGAAAAACAAAAAGCTAAAAAAGTCCCAATTAAAGGAATACAATAAACTTCTAAAGGAAGACAATCTTGGTGAAGACACATTAAAGGATTATAATAAAAACAATTATTTTGATTTGACTGATAATGATGATTCTGAAAATCATAATAAGGATTATGATGATTCTTATGAAGATTATGATGAATTTGAAGAAAACTATGAAGAGCTTTTCTATGATATATTTGAGCTTTTCCCAGAGATAAGAAAAGACCATGTGGTATTGCCGATTGGAAAGAAATACGTTGGAAAATCATTTGACATTCTTATTGAAGAGGAGTATATCTTTACAGCAACAGTTGGCAAAAGAGGTTATGTGAAACTTCATAAGAATCTTGACTTAAGTGACAAGATCATTGTTGCTATGGATAAGGGAGAAAGAATCATTGCAAAAGTCAGAGATTAAGGCTTTGAATACAAATCAATCATATGTCAACTATTAATAAAAATTAATGAGGAATAAAATGAAAATTGGAGCTTCAGTCTTTGATATAATGAATACAAGCTTAGAGGAGAATTTGGAATTCTTTGACAATAACAAACATATCGATTATGTGGAATTATGTCATGACTATCCATATGAAAATATGAATGATAATAAGGAACTTATAGACTTATTAAACTCTTATTCCCTTAAATATACAATTCATTCACCTTTAATCGATACAAATATTGCTTCACTTAACTCTACAATAGTTAAAGCATCCATTTCAGAAATGAAAGGTTCAATAGACTTGGCAAATAAGATTGACAGTGACATTGTTGTCATCCATCCTGGAAAAATATCATTCCAAGCAATTGGCCAAGAGGAAAATGTATATGAAATAGCTAAAAATTCACTTAAAGAGATTGGAAAATATGGTGAAGATTGTGGAGTTTACCCATGCATAGAGAATATGCCTAATATTGAAGGTTTCATGTACAAAGACATTAATCATCTAAACCAAACTCTTGAAGAACTTGACCTTCCAATGACATTGGATATTGGTCATGCCCATCATGCAGGATTCTCACCTAAAGAGTTTTACTTTGATAGAATTAAACACATTCATGTACATAATAATTATGGTGATGATGATACACACAATCAATTAAATGAAGGGACTTTTAAAGTAAATGAGTTCTTTGATATTTTTATTGATAAAAAGTATGATGGCATATATATGCTAGAGATGTTTAATAAGGATTTCATCGAAAATAGTATTGAGTATCTTAAGGACAATAAATACATTTAATTGTTTTTATAGGATAGAATTAATTTGGATGAATTTTGAAATTAGTTTTATAATATAAAAATTATTTTTATCATATGAAATTAATCAAAATAAGAAAAAATAAAATCAAATATTGTTTTAAAATTATAAAATAAAAATTATGAAAATAATTAAAATTATATAAATTATTTTACAAAATCTATTATAATTAGAAAAAATATTAAGGTTAGAATATGTGGAATGAAGAAATTGAAACTATGTCTAGAGAAGACATTAGAGAACTTCAATTAAAGAAATTACAAGCAACTGTAAAAAGAGCATTTGATAAAATTCCTTTTTACAAAGAAAAATATACAGAAGCTAACGTTTTTCCAGAGGATATTGAAACTTTAAAAGATATTGAAAAATTACCATTCCTCACTAAAGATGACTTAAGAGCATGTTATCCATTTGGAATGTTTGCAGTGGACAGAAAAGAAATCATAGAAGTTCACTCTTCATCTGGAACTACTGGAAAACCTGTTGTAAGCGGATACACCCAAAAGGATATAGACACATGGGGAGAAATCATTGCAAGAGGCCTTACTATGATGGGTCTTGATGACGACGACATTATCCAAAATACCCACGGATATGGTTTATTCACAGGAGGATTTGGTGTACACTATGGAGCTCACAAATTAGGAGCAACAATCATACCTATTTCAACTGGACAAACAAGAAGACAAGTTGAAATCATGAAAGACTTTGGAACAACCTGTTTAATCTTTACACCATCCTATGGAATATACCTTGGGGAAGTTGCTAAGGAAGAGGGTGTAGATCCAACAAAACTCGGACTTAAGGCTATTGGATTTGGAGCAGAGATGTGGACTGCTGAAATGAGAGATAGAATAGAAGAGATTTTTAATACCAAAGCATACAATATTTACGGACTTACTGAACTTATGGGACCTGGTGTAGGTATTGAATGCTCAGCTCAAAACGGTTTACACATTGCTGAAGATTATTTCTATCCTGAAATCATCGATTCAAAAACAGGAAAAACATTGCCTGAAGGAACTAAAGGAGAACTAGTATTGACTAACCTTGAAAGGGAGGGCATGCCTGTAATCAGATTCAGAACCAAAGACCTAACTGCATTACACTATGATAAATGTGAATGTGGAAGAACCTTTGCTAGAATGGATAGAATCTCTGGAAGAGCAGATGACATGATCAAGGTAAAAGGAGTGGCTGTATTTCCTTCACAAATTGAAAAGGCACTTTTAAAAGTAAGCGACATTGAGCCACACTATCAAATCATCGTTACACGTCCAGATATAATGGATGAAATCGAGATAAAGGTAGAAGCATCTGAATCACTTTTCTCAGATGACATTAAGGAAATGATTGGCGTTAAAAATAAAATAGGAGAATATATCCAAAATGAGATTGGAATTGCAGTTAAAGTCAGCCTTGTAGCACCTAAGAGCATTCCAAGAAGTACAAAAGGTAAAATACAAAGAGTGATTGATAAACGTAACTTACATTAGACAGATTTTTATATAGGCGATTGAAATGTACAAAATAACACAATTATCCATATTTTTAGAAAATAAGATGGGAACTTTACACGAAGTATTAGACTTGCTTGGGGAAAATGACATTAACATAAGAGCTTTATTCTTAGCAGACACTACTGAATTTGGTATTTTAAGATTGGTTGTTAAAGACCCGGCAAAGGCTAAAGAAGTCTTAGAAAAACATAATTATATTGTAAAAAACACCCCAATCATTGGAGCAGAACTTGATGACACTCCAGGAGGACTCGCTTCCATCCTAAAAATAATCAAGGATGAAGGAATCGATTTGGAATACCTTTATGCTTTTACTCATGAAAAAACTGAAAAGGCTATTCTCTTATTGCAAACTGAAGATTTAGATGAGTTAATTAATATATTATCTGCTTATAAAGTACCTTTAGTCCCTGCTGAAGAAGTATATAATTTATAAACTATTTAAGAACTTATAATTAAATTTATAAGTTCCTTCTTTCTATTTTTTAAAAAAAAACTTTCTAATCTAAAAACAACACTACTTTTATAAAAAATCTAATTTAAAATAAGTCTTTTTGAATAATTTTTTAATAATAACAATAAAAAAAAAAAAAAAAAAATAAA
>ONYG01000007.1 GCA_900321995.1 uncultured Methanobrevibacter sp.
AAAATCCCGACTGCCGGACTTGAACCAGCAACATTTGGATCTACAGTCCAACGCTCTGCCAAATTGAGCTAAGTCGGGTAGATACAAAGTGGGACCACCCGGATTTGAACCGGAGTCTCAGGCTCCCAAAGCCCAAAGGATCGACCAAGCTACCCTATGGTCCCAATATATTAATATATTGTAACTAAGTAGTATATAAATGTTTGCCTCATTAAGTTACAATGAAATTAAAAACTTTAAAAAAAGAAATTCTAAATCCAAATAAAGTTCCAAATATCATATAAATTAAAATAAAGCCCCGGACGGGAATTGAACCCGCGACCACGAGATTACAAGTCTCGCGCTCTACCAGACTGAGCCACCGAGGCAAATATTTTAAAATATTTCGGAAAAAAATGAATTTGATTTAAAAAATCTATTTTAAAAATTCGAATACATTTCAATATACTTACTTTTTATTAAGAAATAATACAAAGAAAAATATTCAACAATATTAATTTACTTAAAACTAACATATAAAGTTTACTATGAATCTTTTTTATGGAAATATATTTAGGAAAAATTCATGACAAAATTCTTATAAAATTCTTATAAATTATAATGAATAATCATTATAAATTAGAAAAAATTTATAAAGTTTAAGGTAAAAACCTAATAATGTTAAAAAATTATAAAGGTTTGAATATGACAGAAGAACTCATATTAGGAAAAACAGAAAAAGTCTTAGAAATTCTAAACAATACAAAAGAAGCAATGAAAAACGTTAAGGAAATTACTCCTTTAACCCATTGCATAACCAATTTCGTAACAGTGAATGACTGTGCTAATGCGGCATTGGCTGTTGGCGGATCTCCAATAATGGCAGATGACAGCGAAGAAGTGGCAGAAATTGTAGAGATTGCTAATGTCCTTGTGATAAACATCGGAAAGTTAAGTGATACTCAAGTTGATGCAATCAGAGAAAGCTCCAAACATGCAAATAAGATTGGCAAGCCTATTGTAGTTGATCCTGTAGGAGCAGGAATAAGCGGACTTAGAAACAGAGTCACTAAAGAATTAGTAGAAGATTATAAACTTGCAGCAATCAGAGGAAACATGTCTGAAATCAAGGCTATTGCTAAATTGATAAACCTTGATGTGACAAATAATGATGGCAACGAAGCTGCTGGAAAAGGAGTGGATGTAGCAGAAAGTGATATAATCTCTAAAGATAATTTAGACATTAATGGATTATATGTTAAGGAATTGGCTAAGGAATTAAACACTGTCATCATAGCAAGCGGACCAATAGACATCATTTCAGATGGAGAATATACCTTTGGACTTGAAAACGGAGATGAAATGATGCCACTCATTACAGGAAGCGGATGCATGCTAACTACAATCATCGGTTCCTATGTAGGTGCCAACGATGCATTGATTGGATCAATCACTGCAAGTGCATTAATGGCAATTGCTGGAGAAAAAGCAGCAGAATATGTCAGAGCTAATGATTTAGGTACTGGAAGCTTCAGAACTTTCTTAATTGACAATTTATACAAAACAGACGCTGAAGAAATTTCCAAAAGAGCTAATTTGTTTGAAATAAACATATAATTTCTAATAATATTAATTAAATTAATATAAATAATTTAACTAAGTGATAAAATGAATAAGGAAAATATCGATTATTCAGTTTATTTAGTAACTGACCATAAGGGAAAAACCAATGAAGAGATACTGAATATAATTGAAGAAGCAATTAAGGGAGGAACAAGCGTAGTCCAAATCCGTGAAAAAACTGCTTCAACTAAAGATTTTTACCAATTAGCACTAAAAGTTAAGGAAATTACTAGCAAATACAATGTTCCTTTAATAATCAATGACAGAATTGATATTGCACTTGCTGTAGACAGTGAAGGAGTCCATATTGGACAAGATGATATGCCTGCAGACATTGCAAGAGAAATCATTGGAGAAGATAAGATTTTAGGAGTCTCTGCAGCAACTATTGAAGAAGTAAAAAAAGCAGAAGCAGATGGAGCAGACTATATAGGCTCTGGAGCAGTATTCCCTACTGCAACTAAAGATGATGCTCCTTCAATAACAAAAGAAGAGTTAAAGGAACTTGTTGATACTGTGAATATTCCAATTGTAGCCATTGGAGGAATAAACTTAGAAAATGCAGAATCATTAAAAGATACTGGAATCGCAGGATTTTCTGTGGTCAGTGCAATCATGAGTGCAGACAACCCTAAAGAAGCTTCAAAAACCTTAAAAGAGATTTATAATAAGTAAATCTCTCTTTTTTTAATCCAAATAATAGTTCGTGA
>ONYG01000224.1 GCA_900321995.1 uncultured Methanobrevibacter sp.
TAAAAAAAAAAAAAAAAAAAAAAAAAAAAAGTTAAATAAAATCAAAAATCAAAAAATGATAAACAAAAGTTAATTCTATACCCTCAATGTATAGATGATAGAATGATAAAAACCAAAAATAAAATTTAGAATTAATTTAAACGAATAATCGAATAATTATTCTTATAAAACATCAATTAAACCATCATTTAATTAATCAATATTTTAATATAATTAAATAAAATATTGGTGAAAAAATAATTAAATTTGATATGGGAAATAAATCATGAAAAATTTAAAAGATTTGCAAATACAATAGACAATTTTATAAAATTGGACCATATCTTGAAAATAAAAATTAAAAAATATTAAGAATTCGAGGAATCATTAGCCATTGAAGAAAAAATATATCTCTAAACTAAAGTACCTCATTAGTATTCAAATTTATATATAAAAATACTTATAAAAACTAATTAATATGGCAAAATACTTATTAAACAACCAATATTTTATAAAATATCTTCAAATAAAGTTTAATATTAAAGAATAAAGAAAATCAGCAAGTTTATAAAAATGTTTTACAGTAGAAATATACCTCTCTCCTAAAGTATACAATAGAAAAAAATTTTTGTCAAATAACAGTTTTCTAATGAAAAATCAATGAAAATATTATTAAAAATCATCGATTTAATAAGATAAAAAATAGAATTTTAGAAAATTAAAAATAATAAAATTTAATGTTTAAAAAAACATATACTATAATAGATTCAAAAATATAATTATTATTAAAATTATTTGCTAAAACCTTAATAATTATAGGTGAATAATTAGATAGATTAACGAGGAGATAATATGGATGGAAAATTAGATATTGATTCATTTGAAAAGGCAATAAACGGCTTAAACAGAAACTTATACGATGTCGGAATGCTCTTTAGAGCAAATATGGAACTTTTAGCTAGCGAAGCAAGTCAAGCATCTAAGGAAAACTGTGTCAATAAAATGTCTGATAGGGTTGAAGAAAGATTAGACTCATTCAGGGCAAACTATGGACACTACAATGACTTTTATGAAAAGCTACAAGACAATATAAGAAATGAAAACATAGAAAATCCTGAAGAATATGACCTTTTCTTCCAACATGCAAATCAGACATTTCCAAAATACATAGACGAATTAGGCCAAAGCATTGACAGCTTATGCGACATTCCAGTAAAGACCGAAAAGTTCGATTCTACAATGAGGGAATTAGGATCAATAATTGAAAACTTCAGATTTGACTTTAAAAGAACCTTAGCGATATCTGACATTTATCAAGTACAAAAGGAAATGAAAGAACAGGACAAATAAATTAAAAAAATAAAAATCATTGGTGTAAACTGTAATCCCACTATTAGAGGCATATTATGAGTTTTCAAATAAATGATCCTGAAGATATAGATTGGGCTTATTTTTGGGCTAAAAAACTTGAATCAAAAAAGGATAGATCTAAAGATTGGAATAAGGCAGCCCCTAACTTTGGAAAATCTGCTAAAAAAGACGATTATCATACAAAACTTATTGAGAGAATTGATGTTTGTAAAGATGACACCCTTTTAGACTTAGGCTGTGGTGAAGGCAGCATAACAATTCCTCTTGCAAAAAAGGCAAAATCTGTAACTGGAGTGGACTCTGCATATAAGATGCTTGAAATATTGAATGAAAAGGCTGCAAATGATAACATAGACAACATCAAGACAATTGAAAAGGACTTATCTCTTATCACATTAGATGAAGTGGGAAAGCATGACATTGTAATTGCATCACGGTCACTGAATGGCATTCTTAACATTACTGAAACCATATCAAACATTAATGAAATAGCTGATAAGTATGTTTATATAACCTTATTTGGACCAAACAACTGGAAACTGGAAAAAGACTTCTACCAAAGCATTAAAAAAGATTACGTAGAGTTTCCATCCCATAGATATTTCTTCAATATACTTGTTGATATGGGAATTTATCCAAATGTTGAAAATCTGAATATTGGTCATGAAAGGGAATATGAAAGTATAGAAGAAGCATTAGAAAGCGGAAAATGGAGATTAGAGCTTTTAGATGATGATGAAAAGGATGCTCTTTATAAATATCTTGAGGATATTTTAGAAGAGAATGAAAATGGAAAGCTTTCCAATCCTGATGATAAGGCAGATTGGGTATTGTATTGGTGGAAGAAATAATATAAAAAAAGAGTTAAATAAACACCATAGCGAAATATAAAGAGCTTTAGATATAAAAAAAGTTAAATCTTATAGAGAGATAAAATGACTGAAAAAATTATCATTTCTGATGAGAATAAAATCGATTGGGATGAATTATGGACTCGCAAAATGGACCAGAAAGGAGACCGAGGAAAAGACTGGTCTAAAGCAGCCATAAAATATAGCGAACGTGCAAGCAAAGACAACTATACAGAGCAATTGATTTCCAATATGATTATTTCTAAGGAAGATACAGTCTTGGATGTAGGCTGCGGTGAAGGAAGCGTGACAATTCCATTATCAAAGGAAGTATCTCACATTACAGCAATAGATGCAACAGAGAAAATGCTTGAAATCTTGGATGAAAGACTTGAATCTAAAGGCATCAATAACGTTAAAACCATTTTAGACGATATAAATGATGTAAACTGCAAAAAGTATGGTCATTATGACATTGTCCTTGCATCCAGAGTTGTCAATGGAATAAAAAGCATGAAGAAAGTTTTTTCCAATCTTGATGAGATTGCAAACAAATATGTTTTCATAACCTTATTTGGACCAAACAACTGGATATTGGAAAAGGACTTTCATAAATTCATTAACAAGGAATATAAAGGAGCTCCATCATATACAATCCTCATAAATCTACTTGCAGAAATGGGAATTTATGCAAATGTAATTAATTTAGATGTTGGACCTGTAAGAACTTATAAAACAATTGAAGAAGCTATTGACAATGGAAAATGGAATTTGGCAAAATTCACTAATGAAGAACAGGAAAAATTACCAAAATTCCTTGAAAAAAAGTTGACTGAAGATAAAGATACAGGATTATTATCAAATAAAGATGACAAGCCTGATTGGGTGCTTATCTGGTGGAAAAAATAAATAAAAACAACATTTCTAGAAAAAAGTGAAAAATTCTTATCTGTAGAAAAAATAAATTTAAATAATCATTTACTAGAAATAGTGAAAAATTCTTATCTGGTGACAAAATGAGAATTGAAGATGAAATAAAAATAGACAAAATTGACTGGGAGCATGTCTGGCAAAAATCCATCAAAAAAGGCTTGAGAAAGGAAAAGAACTGGGATGACATTGCCAAAGACTATGGAAAATGGCTGGAAAATGATGATTACCCAGACAAATTAATAGAAAATATGAAACTTTCACCAGATGACACTGTACTCGATATAGGCTGTGCAGAAGGAACCATAAGCCGAAAAATAGCTAAAAGAGTCAAATCACTAACAGGGCTTGACAAATCAAAGTTAATGCTAGAAGAACTAAATAAAAAAGCCTTAGAAGAAGGCTTAAATAACATAAAAACCATTCAAATGGACATTAATGATATTAATCATAATGATATTGGAGATTATGACATCATTCTTGCATCAAGATGCCTAAATGGAATATCCAATATTAGAGACACACTCATAACACTTAATGAAATAGCCAATAAATATGTCTATATAACAGTTTTTGGATCTTCAAGCCACAAGTATAAAAAAGAGAAATCTGAAATTGCAGGAAAACCATTTAAAGCAGGAACAGATTATATCGTATTAGTCCTTCTTTTAAAAAGTCTTGGTATTGAGGCAAATGTCATTCAACTGGAATGTGAAAACCTAAAAGAGTACCATGACATTAATGAGGCTATAGACAGGTCTGTTTGGAGGCTTGGAGAGCTGGAAGAGGAAAGGGAAATGGCTCTTAGAGAATATTTTAAGGAAATATTCGAAAAAAATGAAAGAGGCAATTGGGTAAACCCTAAAGACAAAACCGATTTAGTATTGATTTGGTGGAAAAAAGAAGAATAAACTAATTCTAAATCTTATAAATGAAGAAATAAAGTACTTAATAATTAAAATAAAAAAGTAAAATAACTTTAATATTCTAATAAAAAAATAACTTTAATTATTATAATAAAAAATAAAAATAACTTAATTCAATGATAATATGAACCTTATAAAAAAACTGCCTTTAGCTATAACTGGCCTAATATTGGCTATCTTATCTTTAGGCAAAATATTCACAGATTATTCAAACATCTTTCTAATTATTGGGTCTATCTTAGTCCTATTGGTTCTAATCAAATTATTTTTTGAAAATGAACTCTTTTCTAAGGAATTGGATAATCTGATACCCTTAAGCACTTTTGGTACTTTTTCTATGGCATTAATGTTATTAAGCACATACATTAAGCCAATATACCCTACAATTACACCCCAAATTGCTTTAGGAATATGGATAATCGGAATTCTATTACATATATTCATAATTGTCCAATTCACTAGAAAATATGTATTGCGAAATTTCGATATTTACAATGTCTATGCCAGTTGGTGGATTGTCTATATAGGAATCACAATGGCTGCAATTACAGCACCTGCATTTAACTTGGCACAATATGGATTCATTTTCTTTGGATTTGGTTTCATAATGATGATACCTACATTAATTTTGGTAAGCTACAGATACATTAAATATAATGAAATAGACGATAAAAATAAGCCATTCATTTGCATTTATGCAGCAATATTATCAATTATTCTTGTAGGATATGTTAACTCATCCCCAATTAATGGAACTTTCTTAAGCGCTATCTACATAATAGCATTCATTTTTTATATTTTTGCACTATTTAATGCTATTAAATTTTTAGCCATAGAAAGAATAAAGTTTATGCCAAGTTTTTCAGCATTTACATTTCCATTTGTAATTAGCGCTATAGCAACAGGTGCAGTGTATGAATTCTTTAAAATAGACATTCTAAACTATTTATTTAATATTCAAGGAATTATAGCATTAATATTAGTGATATTCGTTGGATATAACTATTTAAAATTTATTTTAAACCAAGAAAAACAAGGAAACAAATAAAAAAAAAAAAGAAAATGAAAAAATAAAAAAAAATAAATAAAGAAGTAGAGAATAAATAAAAAAATAAAAAAATAAAATAAAAAAAATAAAAGAAAAATTAATTTAAATATGAATTATACTGCATCATTGCCTTTTTCACCAGTTCGTATTCTGATAACTTCTAAAACTTCTGAAACAAATATTTTTCCGTCACCAACTTCACCAGTTCTGGCATTTTCAGTTATTGTGTCCAATACAGTATCAAGGTCATCTTCATTAACAATTAATTCTAAACGTGTTTTTGGAATAAGATCTATACAATAATTAGAGCCTCTATAAGACTCTCGAATACCTAATTGTCTTCCCCTTCCTTTAACCTCAGACACATTCATTCCATCGCATCCAATTGCAGTAAGTGCTTTTTTCACATCTTCATATTTTTCTTGACGGATAACCGCTATAACCCTTTTCATTTTATCACTGCCAAATTTAATAAAATCCTAAAATTGAATTGCTATAATCTATATCCAGATTCCTCATGCAATCTTGCATCAAGTCCTTCAAATTCTGTTTTTTCATCAACTCTAAGTCCAATTGTCTTATCAAGGATTTTTCCAAGAATAAAGCTAACTGCAAAAGCATAAATCATAGTAACAATTACACTTATTATCTGAATAGTCACTTGTCCAGGGTTTCCATATATTAAACCTGCCACTCCCCCTACAGCAGGAGAAGCAAATATACCAGTTGCAATTGCACCCCAAATACCAGAAAGACCATGTACGCCAAATACATCTAAAGCATCATCATATCCTAATTTGGATTTTAAATAATAGATTGCAAAGTAAGAAACGAATGCAGTGATAAAACCAATCACTATTGCTGCAGGAACATCAACAAATCCTGCTGCTGGTGTAATAGCAACTAAACCTGCTACACCTCCAGTGATTGCTCCTAACATTGTAGGTTTGCCTATTCTGAATACATCAATTATTATCCAAGTAACTAAAGCAGTTGCAGCAGCTATATTTGACACTAAAATAGCTGAAGCAGCAAGCCCATTAGCTGCAAGAGCTGATCCTCCATTGAATCCCATCCATCCAAACCATAAGAATCCTGCACCAAGAACTGAATATCCTAAGTTATGAGGCAATAAGGAATCATCTTTCCTTTTTCCAAGAATTAATGCTAGAGCGAGTGCTGTTACCCCAGAATTAATATGTACTACAGTACCTCCTGCAAAATCCAGCGCTCCCATTTGCATTAACCATCCTCCGCCCCATACCCAATGGGCGATAGGAACATAAACCAAACTAACCCATGCAATTATAAAAATTATCCATGCAGATACTTTCATTCTTCCAACAACACCACCAGAAATGAGTGCTGCTGTAAGACCTGCAAAGGTTAACTGGAATACAATAAATAAGATTGTAGGAATAGTTCCAGTCAAATCTTCAATGCCAATGCCACTTAAGAAAAAGTGTGCAGGCTGAGCAATTAATCCGTTAATACTTACATCTCCAAATGCAAATGGGTATCCATATACAACCCATATTATGCTTGCTATTGAAAATGCGATAAAAGTTAAGAACATTGTGTTTAAAACATTTTTCCTTTTAGTTAAACCACTATAAAATAAAGCTACTCCAGGAATACTCATTAAAAGGACAAGTATTGTAGCCATAAGTATCCATGCAGTATCCCCTGTACTTAATACCACCATTATATCATTTCTCATTAAATTTGAATATAAAAAATAATCAATAGCTTAAATTCAAGAAAATTTTATATGTATGTTATTAGATATGACTATAAAACAAAATTTGAAATATTTTTACAAAAAATTTTACCTAATCATATAATATGGTTAGTCATTTATTGGAAAATTGAAATTAAGCTATTGACAGAATCAATTTGAATAATTTTTTTAAAAACTTCCAATTCAAATTGATATAAGTTAATCGGAAGACGGCTTCCGACTTCCGACATATATTATTATATTTTTATTACATATAAAGTTTTTGTAAAGAATTATTAAACTAATTAATTTCTAAAGTTAAGTGTTGTATATTCATTAAAATATAATAGTGGGCATTTGAAGAGTTTAATTAAAAAAATAGATATAATATAGAATTAAAATTAAAAAAAATAAATAAAACTATATTAAAAAAAAAATCAAAAAATATGATAAAAAATTTTATAAAAAAATGAAAACTAAAAAATATAAAAAAATTAATAAAAATATACAAAAATAAGATAAAAAAAATGAAAACTAAAAAATATAAAAAGGAAATTAAATAAAAATAGTTTTCATTAATATTGAGATTCCTCATGGAAGAAATCGAATACCTTCTCCATTTCTGTAGGTATATCAATACCTTGAGGGCATTGAATATTACATTCACCACAGAAAGTACAGCTATCTGCCCTTTCATCCTTATTAACTAACCAGAAATAAGGAGCTGCAGTCTTATCAATATAATTTAAGCTTTTTGCAATGTTATACTGTTTAAAGCAGTGAGGAATGTCCACCCTATTATGACAAGGCATACAGTATCTGCAACCAGTACAAGGAATCTCTTCTCTAGACTTATAGACTTGAGTAACATCCTTAAGGATTTGCCTATCATGTTCGCTCATAGAGTTTTGTTCGCAATTTTCAGCTATGGCGATATTTTCCTTTACCTGATCCATATTGCTCATACCACTGAAAACACTTGTTACAAGAGGCTTATCCCATAAATACTCTAAAGCCCATTCTACAGGAGTTCTTTTCTTATCTGCTGTATCCCAAAGAGCTTGAACTTCATCAGGAATGTTTGTAATTAAGCTTCCACCCCTTAAAGGCTCCATAATTACATTACCTAAGCCAGCCATTCCAACAAATTCCAAACCACCAAGACCACTTTTATAATCCTCATCAAGATAGTTTACTTGAGTTAAAATAACATCCCACTTATCATAGGAATCCATAATATTAAAGAATACATCTAAATCATCGTGGAATGAAAAACCGACATATTTAACTCTGCCATCTTCAAGTGCACTGTCTAAGAATTCCAAAACATTCATTCCATATAACTTATTCCAGAAGTCAATCTTAAGGGAATGCAACATGTAAACATCAATATAATCTGTTTGAAGCCTTTCTAATTGTAAATCAAGGAACTTATCCATATCTTCCCTTTTGTTTACTAACCATCCCGGCAATTTTGTCTGTATAACCATATCTTCACGATTTCCACGTTCAGCAAGGTATTTGCCTAAAAATGGCTCTGCATTACCTCCAAGGTTTTTATTTTTACTATGGAATGAATAAGCAGTATCAAAATAATTTATCCCATGATCTATTGCATAATCAAACATTTTTGTAGCTTCAACCTCATCAATCTCATAAAAATGCTCCTTATGAGGCAAACGCATACAACCAAATCCTATATTAGAAACTTCCAAGTCAGTTTTACCTAGTTTCCTATATATCATCAAAACACCTTTTAAAAATAAATTAACTTAAATATTTAAAATAATCATTAGACAGCTATTATTTATATAATTATTTTTGTTTAAAAGAATATATAAAAATAGCTAATTAAATAGAGAAAAATTAAGATATAAAATAAAAAAAAGACATATGAAAAATAAAAATAGATTAAAGAATAAAATAAAAAACGACAGAAAAAATAGAAAAAGATTAAAGAATAAAATAAAAAAAACACAGATAAAAAATAGAAAAAGATTAAAGAATATTAAAAGTCTTCCTCATGATTAAAGAACAAATATAAACCACTATCAACTCTTTTTAATCTTCCATCTAAAGATTCAATCAGCAAATCAATACGGTCTTCTGTTTTAAGATATTTCCCATCCAAGATAAGAGGCATTGATTCCAATTGTTCCATAAAAAGAAGTTTTACTTGCCGTGTATCTAAAATAGAAGAGAACCTTATGATTGAATCGAATCTATCATCACTGCATTCCCCATATTTTTGGTTTTCGAGATCTACTTTTTCCTTATAAAATGGAACTAATTTAGCAGCTATCCTTAAATCCCACTTTTCATCCCAAGGATGTAAGTCCAGTAGCTTTTCCACTAAAAACTCTGCAGACTCATTCAAATCTTTTCCGAAATCATTAATATCCATATCTTACCACAAATCAATAGATTATTATAAAAATTATGCTAAAATAAATTTTTAGCATAATTCAATCAATTAAAAAAAAAAAAAAAAAAAAAAAAATACTTAAATAAATTTTAAAACAGATAACAATTGTCTAAAAATGACCAATAAATACTATAATGAATAAAACCACTGCCACTAAACAACAGCCAATAAGATACTTATTATCATCAGAATTATTATCTGCAGATGAAGTAGTATCAAGTTCTGCATCAAGAACCACTTTTTTATTAGAATTTACATTTGTGTTATTAGTAGAAACAGACCCCGGTATTATAACTTCAGGAATATCTTTAGATGCAGTATTTTTATTAGCGGATATTGATTCATCATCGCTCATATTGGAGTTTTGAATTATTGTTCCATTGCCAAGATCATTGAAATTTCTACCTTCATGATGAGACCTTCGATTAACCTCTTCCTTTGATGGAAGAGGATGACCGCAGTCAGCACAGAAGGAAGCCGCATCAACATTCTTAGTTCCGCATTTTGGACAGAATTTTGACATGTTTTACCCCCTTAAATAAAAATTAATGTTAAATTTATATATAAATTAAATTTAAGCATTTTCAGTCATGATAGGAACGACTTGTTTCTTACGGGATACAACTCCTTCAAGAAGAACAGTGTTATCCTCTAAAGTGACTCCATAAGCCTTTTCTACAAGAGAAGCATCTTTTCCAAGAGCAATGACTTGAGAATTGCTGTTTACGATGTCAGTGATTAAAAGCATGAATAAGTCTAATCCTTCATCTTCGATTATTTTGTTTATTCCTTCTTCCAAATCTGCTTTCATTTCCATTACATCAGCAATATCTGCAGTGTTTACTTGGTTTACAATGGATTTAACATCCTTAAAGTCTATTTGTTTTGCATCTAAGCTTAAGATTTCTTCTATTGAAAAACTGGATAAGTCAGTTCCTGCCTTTAACATTTCTAAACCGTATTCTTTGTAATCGATTTCAGCTATTTCTGCAAGCTCTTCTACAGCTTTCTTATCATCTTCAGTTGTAGTTGGAGATTTTAAAAGCAAGGTATCTGAAATGATTGCAGATAACATTAAGGATGCAATGGTCTTATCAGGAGTGAAGCCATTTTCCTTGTATAATTTGAATAGGATTGTTTCAGTACATCCTACAGGTTCAGTTCTTATAAATAAAGGATAAGAAGTTTCAAATGCAATCTTATGATGGTCTACAAGTTTCTTAATGGTTGCATTTTCAATATTGTCAACAGATTCACTTGGACTGTTATGGTCAACTAAAATAACGTCAGCCCCATCTTCAACGCTTTCAATTAATTCGGGAGCTTCTACATCAAAATAATTTAATACATATTCTGTTTCCTTATTAAGATTACCTAATCTACATGAGACTGCATCAGCATTGCCTAATTTATGTTCTAAGTCACACATTACAATACTGGAAGTGATTGTATCAGTATCAGGACTTTTATGTCCAAAAATATAAGTTTTACTCATTTATTTCACCTTTAAATATTAAATAATAATTGTAATTATAAAAATTAAATAAAACAAAATAGTTTTACCTTTATATAAATATTTAATTAATTCTTTTTATAATTTTCTTTAAATAAACAAATGTTTTAAAAAAATAGACGAATTAAGAAAATAAAAAAAACATAAAAGAGGATTAAGTCAAAAAAATGCTTGATAAAAAAAGTAACGGAAAATGGAAGTAAAGATTATTCTAAACCAGAAATAAAAGAGCCGAACAATATGATAAAACTAATATGTTTAGAATAATCCAATAAAACTAAAGATCAATAAACTAATCCAAATATAAACTTAGATAATTAATCAAACGCTTAAATTCCAAAATATGAAATGTAGTTTAATATATGTTAGTTTATCCAGAATTCATTTATCCAAATAACTATCCAAATATCCAAACAAGTTTAAATGAAATCTAATTTTATTATGTTTTTCCGACAAGATAATTATTCCAGTAAGACATTCTTACCAAAATAATTGTTTCTTGTTTATTATATTGTACTGTCTTATATAAAGAGATAATCCAAGAGCATTTGAAAAGTAATATTTTGATTTAAATAAAAAAAAGAAATGAAAAAAAAAATAATATTTTGATTTAAATAAAAAAAAGAAATGAAAAAAAGAATTAATTATCAAAAATATCATTTAATAATGGGTTTTTAATACCTAATTCCTTACAAAGATCTTCGATTTCTTTTGTAACTTTCTTAAGTTCTAAAGAAACCTCTTCACGTCTTTTATAAATGTCTTGAGGGTCTATAACAGTGTCCTCATAAGTATCAACATATCTTGGAATATTCAAATTAAAATCATTTTGATAAATCTCTTCTTGAGACGCCTTATGAGAATACTTAGCTATTTCCAACCTATTTTTGTAAGTATCAACAATCTTATCAATGTCTTCTTCCCTGAGATTATTTCTAAGTTTTATCTTATTGAAATCCTTAGATGCATCAATGAATAAAATATCCTCATCATATCGCCTATTTTTCTTGAATATCAAGACACATGCAGGACTGTTAGTGCTGTAAAACATATTGGACGGAAGGCCAATGACCGCATCCAAATAATTCATTTGGCTAACAATCAACTTTCTAATGGCTGCTTCAGATGCAGACCTAAATAAGACTCCATGAGGTGCAATTACAACCATTATACCATTATCATCCAAATGATATAGCATATGTTGGATAAATGCATATTCTGCCTTTACACGAGGTGCTAGTGCATTATATTCCCTAAATCTGTCATCTGCCAAAAAGGACTTTTTAGCAGTCCACTTAACATTAAAAGGAATCTGTGAGACAATGGCATCGAACTTATCATAATCCTTATGCTGAGGGTTTTCAAGAGAATCCCCCTGCTTAATGTCAAAGTCCTTAAAATGAATATTATGAAGGATCATATTTTCTCTTGCAATGTTATAATAATATGCATTCAATTCCTGTCCGCATATAAGATTACATGGGATTGACTTATTTAACTCTAAAAGCAAAGATGCAGAACCACAGCAAGGATCATAAACTGCATTTACACTCTTCTTATTAGTGCCTACAAGTCTTGAAATAAGTAAAGACACATCACTAGGAGTATAGAAATCTCCTGATTTTGAAGCGTTTAAAGAGAACTTATCAAGAAGGTACTCAAATGCATCACCAATAGAATATTGCTTTTGAATCCTATAAGAATCATAAGACATTTCATCTGGAGAATCATATTTCAAGTTCTTTTCTTTTGAATTCAATTCATTAAAATCAACAATAGATTCTTCTTCAATAAGAGATTTCTCAGCATCAATGGAAGAAACGTTTTTGGCAAGGATGCTCTCTGATGGCTCAAAGGAATCAACACTATTTAACTCCATATTATCTGCCATAAATGATTCCTCCTCCAAAAAGATATTCTTCTTAGAGTTTAAGAGAATTTCCGCATTTATCTTAGGATCCTCTTCAATTATTGAATCATTTGAAGAATTATTAGATGGATACTTTAGTGATAAAGATGAATTAAACTCATTTAATTCAAAATCAATAGTATCTAATGCTTCTAAAATAGTGAATATGACCTTATTTTTTTCTTCATCAGTCTTGCCCAATTGTGAAGCCTGTAAATTAACATTTTCAAATAAGTTCTCAAAATCTTCCTGACTGTCTGTACCTACAGAAGAATTGCTGATTTCAGCAAAGGCCCATTGCAATTCATCAAGAATGATAGTCCCATAATTCTTTGAAGATACAATATTCCTAAAGAGATGATTAGGCCTTAAGAAATAACCTAAATTAAAAATAGCTTCCCTTTCAATGAATCTTTTATACCTTTCATATCCATATGCTTCTTCAAAGCTTAAATTATCCTTTTCTAAAACCTTATCAAGATATAATTCCAAATTTTCAGATAGGTACTTGTAAGCAATCAAGCCTAAATAATACTTTTGAAAATCCTCATCCGTTAAAAAGCCAACACGGTTATTTAATCTTAATTCTTCATAAGCATCCCATAGTTGGCGTCCTAATCTGCTAGACATAAACATTTCCCCAATTACATAACAAATAAGTCATTTGACTAAACAATAATAAAAATAAATGTTTTTTCCAAAAACATTAAATTGATTTTTCCTCCACTAACATTTCGTTAATGATTGATTTTTCAATCTGCTTTTCCAAATCAGCAAGTTCAAGATTTAAATTAATTCTCTTATCCATCAAATTGAATAATTTCCCATAGTTTCTTTGAGTCTCTATATCAGGAACAGGCAATTCAATAGATTTTAGGTGAGTTGTTTTAATAATTTTTAAGGTGGTTCCCTCTTCAATCTTATGCAATTCTCTTGGGAAAATATCGCTTTTTAATAAATGGAATATAAAATCAACATCATATTCCTCTTTAACACGAACAATAGCATAATACATAGGAATAATTATTCCCTCTTCCTCAATTTTGCTTACCTTAGACCCTGCAAGCAAAATAACAATATCATTTTTTCTAGAGAAGAATTTTTCATTAATCTTTGAAACCTCTTCATAGTCACATTCAAGTTTAGAGCTATTTTCAGAATATGTTTTCTTTAGAATAGGCTGTTTAGTAACTAAGCCCTTTCCCTTATCTTTTTGATATCTCTTTACCCTCACTCCGGTAAAGATCTCTGCGATTTCCTCAAAACGTACTTTCCTAATCATTTAACTCACCGCATAAGAAGATGAAATAAATTTAAAAAATTAAAATAATTAAAGTGTAAGCTTATAATAAGCTAATGATGTTCTAAAAATTTAAGACTTACTAATATTATGTTTTTTATTGTTCTTAAACTTAAGGATTTAAGTGGCAATAATAGCTGTGAAAAAAAAGAAAATTAGAATATAATTCACCCCCATGATTATATTCTAAATAGATAAGTTCACCCCAACCTATCAAAATGCTGGAGAAGAATTCCCCAGAAGTCATGAAAAGTTCACCCCCAAACTTCTCAAAAAGGTATTTTTAAGTTCACCCCAAACTTCCAAAAGGGCATTAATGAGCTCACCCCCTAAGCTCATAAGAAGGTGTCAAATACAAACTAAAAAAATATGAGCCCACCCCCAAACTCATAAAAAAGGCTAAAATATGACAAATAAATGTAAACTTCAAATTTTAATGAAAATAAAAGAACTGAGTTCACCCCCAAACTCAAATTCTTTTTAAGGAAATAATATCACCCCAAATTATTTCCAAAGAAAACATGAACTTCCATAATCATATTTTCTTAGAATATAATTCACCCCAGATTATATTCTCTTATTTTCATAAGCTTGATTGAATATTTATAATACCTATGCAAATTTATATACTTATGCAATTATTTTTTTATTAATCTGATTTTTTTTCTCCCATTTTAATAATATTATTTCCAAATCATAAGATCCAGAAATAATATTATTAAAGATTTTCGACAGCTACGATTATTTTTTAAGTTAAGAACTTATCACAGATCTAATCTCTGTCTATAGATATAGGTGTTTTATGAGAAATGAATATGATTTTTCTAACTTAATAAATATATACAAATGACAAAACCTGATTAGAAATATTTTAATCAATCCTCAAATTCATCACAAAGCTTTTTATATTTAAGTTCGGTTTTATTTTTTTGAGTTCGATGTTAAAATGTTTTATGGATTTTATATATGAATGAGAGGTTAAAGAAATGTTCTTAAACTTAGTGACAAATCCAATGATTGAAAAAAATAAAATACTTAAAAAAAATTTTAAGTTTTTTCTAATCACAATTAGTATTATGACCTTTCTAGTATATAAATGTTTTTATCCTAAAATTTAAGAACATTTTCATTAAATCATATGACAAAAATTTTAATCAAAAATTTCTTAAATAATCCATGATTTTGAATGAATAAAATAGATCAAAATAAGATAGAAAAATAAAAAAAGATAAAATAGAAAAAATAGTCAAACAAATAGCGAAAAAATAGATAAAAAATAGAAAAATAGAAAAAATAGTCAAACAAATAGCGAAAAAA
>ONYG01000005.1 GCA_900321995.1 uncultured Methanobrevibacter sp.
TCATCTATAAATCCACGGATACCATCATCAGGGTCTATTACAAACATTTCACGAGATAATATTTCCTTTTCCTTAGATTCCTTAAAAGCATCATCAAAGGTAGATGGAGTTGCAGTTTCCTTAAATTTAGCTTCCAATTTATTATGTTCCTTAGTACCAGTAGTCATAGCTTGGGTTGGAGCTGTCTTAATGCCTTTTAAATACTCTAAATATAATGTATATTCACAGTAACCCTGTTGGTTTAGCCAACTGATTGGAAAGTTTGCTTTCTCATTTACATACTGTAAGCCCTTAATGTCAGGATGATTTTTGATTATAAAATCAGCAGTGTCTTGTTTTATAAGCTTATTTTCCATAATAATCTCCTTAAAAATAGATAGATAATAAAAATAATATAAAATATATCAATAGACATATTTTAAAAATCTTAAAAAAAAATAATTTGAAATTAAAAAATCAGCAAAAAAATTAATAGAAACGATTGTTAAGTAAAAAATTCTGAAAAAATATTATTGAGTAAATGTAACTTTAAAAATATTTTTTTTAGTGAAAGATTACTTAAAAAATATTATTAAGTAAAGTTACTTAATAATAAAGATAATTCTCTTCTCTTTCTTCTACAACAGTAGTTCTTGAAAATCCTTCTAATAATCTTGTTTTTCCAGCAATTTTACCAAGAATTACATCTACAACTATAGGGAACCAGTAAATTTTAGATAAAGATCTAATAAATGCTTGTCCATAGCTTAAATTATAATTTCTTCCATTCCTACTTCTTTTAGCTACAGTAGATTTTACTTCAATAAACATTAATCTTTTGCCTACAGTTGCACCTAGATTTTTCTCTAAAAATGTGAAATAAACCAAGATTAATATTGGAAGTATAAAAATGAAATAATGGTAGATTTGGAACATATTAAGATAATTTATAAAGAAATATGCAAAATATGAAAAAATCCACATAAATGCTGAAACAACAAAGAAATCAAGAATATAAGCAATTACTCTCTTTGCAAATAAATTCATATTATCCCTCATAACTTCATTTGAATACTTTTTTTTGATTAAAGAAATATAATTACATCATGTTCATAAAAATTATTGATTTAAGAACATGTAATTTCATCAAACATAAATTAAAAATTATAAATATAAAATTATTCTATTATTAACATACTCTTGGAACCGGATCTGCAATAGGAGTTTCCAAGATTCTTACTCCTCCAATACCAGTTTCAATTAAAACCTTATCATCATCAATAACTTCACCAATGATAGCTGCATCCTTACCATATTTGTCAGTTTTAATTGCTTCTAAAACTTCTTCAGCTTTTTCAGCCTTAACACCCATTAAAACCTTACCTTCGTTAGCAACTTCATATGGATCAATTCCTAACATTTCAGATGCTGCCCTAACTTCTCTTCTTACAGGAATAGCTTCATCTTGGAGCAATACTCCAACACCGGATTTACGAGCCATCTCATTAATACAATTAGCTAATCCTCCACGGGTAGGGTCTTTCATTGCAGTGACTCCTCCAACTTCAAGAGCTTTGGAAATAATTCCCCACATTGGAGCGACATCAGATTTTAATTCAGTTTCAAAACCAAAGCCTTCTCTAAAGGACATTAAACTCATTCCATGGTCTCCAACACTTCCAGTGATGATTATCTTATCGCCAACACTTAAAGTTGAGTCTTTAACAACCTCTCCTTTCTTAGCTATTCCAATACCTGTGGTTACAATTACAAGACCATCAAGCTTATCCTGTTCCATAACTTTAGTGTCTCCTGTAATAACAGCTACATCAGCCTCTTCACAGGTGTCACTCATGGATTTTATAATCTTATCTAAGTCTTCTATTGGAAAACCTTCCTGTAAGATCATTGCATTTGAAATAGCTAAAGGCTTTGCACCCATAACTGAAACATCATTAATAGTTCCTGCTGCTGAAATTCTTCCTATGTCTCCTCCAGGGAAGAATAAAGGATTTACAGTGTGACCATCAGTTGTTACAACAATTTCATAATCACCTAAAGGAATAGTTGCCCCATCATCTAAAGCATCTAAACCATATCCTCCTTCAACAGCTTTTTTTGATAAATTATTAAGAATGGTTTCTGAGATTAAATTACCCATAACCTCTCCACCAGCACCGTGTGACATTCCTATTTTCATTATATCGCCTAGTAATCAAAATTAAATATTTTTAATAAATATAATTAATTGTTAATTAAAGAAATTATTTTATTTCTTAAGTTAATATTGCTATTTAAATAAATTATTTAGCAATACATCTAACAATATTATATAGTATTTACTATTAAATAAGTATTTGCAATATTTGTAAATTTTATAGAAAAAATTAAAAATAATTACAAATTAATAATGAAAAATATATTAAACTTATAAAACTGAAAGAATCTTAAAAATAGCATATTAAGTCTAAATCAAATATTTTATAAAATATTATCTTTAAAAACCGTTTAAAACGAAAATAATTAGCAAAAATAGTGCAAATAAAAAAAGCAATAAAATTTGTTAAAAAGCAGCATAATTAATAGTAAAAAAAAGCAATGAAATTTGTTAAAAAATAGTATAGTTAATAGTAAAAAAGCAATGAAATTTGTTAAAAAGTAGTATATAGGTATTTAGTAAAAAAATAGTAAAAAAAGTAAAGAAAAAATAAAATAACGGAATTATTCAATTAAAACTCCGTTAATTACACCATCTTGACCAGGTCTGGAAGTTACTTTTGCTTTACCAGCAGCAGTGTCAACTACAGCACCTTTAGTAATGATGTTCCTTCTTACGTAGTTTGGGTTAGCTGAGTTTTCGATTACACCGAAAATTTCTACAGTTTGAGCTTTTCCATCTGCACCGATTACGTTAATTTTATTATCTCCAGCTAATCTGTGTTTTTCGTTTCCACCACGGGTTCTGATTTTTCTTAAGTTTTTTTCACCTAATCTGGTTTCTGCAGATTCTCTACCTAATTCAGATTTCCTTTTTCCACGATTTGCAACTCTTCTAGCACCAGAAGGTGATCTGGTTGATTTTCCTTGACAAATTGCCATAACAATATCTCCTTAATTTTTTTCATCCGTAATTTAATAATATTAATAATTGATTAAGATTAATTTTAATCTTAATATCTGCTAATAAATAGCAATAATTCAATAAACTAACTTTTCCATAGAGTCCTCTAAGGAAGTTTAGTTCTATAAAATTTAAAACTCAAAAAACAAGCTGACCGCTTTGCTTGATAAAGAGAAAAACTTAATAGTCTAGATACTAACTATCAAGTCTATTTTTTGACTTTATTTTTTAAAGTTTAACGAGAATAAATTCTCAAATAAGCAAGTTAATTAATGATTCTTATCGCAAGATAAAATAAGAATGTATATATTTATATTCAAAACAATATATAAACCTAACTATTTTTATAAAAAAATTTTCCAAAAGGAATGATAAATTTTATTTAAGTCCCAAATAATTCTACAAAAATAAAAATGTTCTATTATTAAGTTTAAAATAAAATAAAAGAGAAAATTCAATACATAAATTATTTAAAAAGAAAAATTCATAAATATAATTAGTATAAAAAAATCTTAATTGCAATTTAATATATTAAAATCCCAATAAAAACTGCCTAATGATAAAAATATCATTAAAGCGTTTTAATATCCCAAATCTTAGAAATTCAAAAAGGTGTGAAAATGATAGAATCTCCTGAACAATTGGCTATTGAAAAAGAAATTCAAATCCAAAAAGATAAGTTTTTAACTTATTTTAATGGAGAATTGCCTGACACTATGGAATTGGAATATGAAGGGTTTTATAGAAGAGGTTTTTTTGTAAGCAAAAAAAGATATGCCGTTATAGAAGATGGGAGAATCATAGCAAAAGGATTGGAACTTGTTCGAAGAGACTGGGCACCAATAGCTAAAAAGACCCAAGAAGATATATTGATGGCCATCCTAAAGGAAGGGGATGTTAAAAAAGCTGAAAAAATCATTAGCAAAGTACTTAAAAAGATCAAATCTGGAAATATCGAAACTAAAGACCTTATTATCCATACCCAAATTACAAAAAATCTTGATGACTACAAGCAAATTGGACCTCATGTAATCGCTGCCCGTGAGATTGAAGCTCATGGAATAAAAGTTGGAAAAGGCACAATTGTCCAATATATAATCGCCAAGGGAAAAGGATCTATAAGCCAAAGGGCAGTTCCTTATGAATATAGTGAAGGAATCGAATATGATAAGGAATATTATATTGAAAACCAATTGATTCCTGCAGTCTCAAGAATGATGGAACCTTTAGGATACGATAAAAATAGATTGCTTGAATTAGCATCTAATGAAAGACAGCAAAGTTTAGATGCTTTCTTTTAATAAATCAAAAAAGGATTGATGAAAATCAATACAATTAAAAAGATTTAAAGAATAAACCATCTAAAAGAATAAAAATAATTCAATTAATATTATAAATTTAAAAAAAGAAATAATAAAAATCAATAATTTAAAAAAACATTAAACTAAAATTTACAATAAAAAAAATCAATAAATAAAGGTGTAATAAATGACTAAAGCTGTGTTCTTTGATATTGATGATACTCTTTTAGACACTTCAAGTTTTGCAGACCTTGCAAGACATGCAGCTATCGAAAGTATGTGCAATAACGGTTTGCCTTTAGAACCGGATGAAGCATATGATTTACTAAAAGATATCATTAAGGAAAAAGGTTCAAACTATTCAAAACACTTTAACATATTAACTAAAGAACTTTTAGGTAAGGAAGATCCTCTTTTAGTAGCTATTGGAATGACCACATACCATAACGTAAAATTTGCTCTTTTAAGACCATTTCCTAGAACAAGTGCTATCTTAATCTACTTAAAAAGCAAAGGCTACAAGTTAGGAGCAATTACCAATGGAATTACCATCAAGCAGTGGGAAAAATTAGTCAGATTAAATCTATACCACTTCTTTGATATTGTAATCACTTCTGAGGAAGTTGGTGTTGAAAAGCCTGATCCTGAAATATATCTTGAAGCATGCAGAAGAATGGCATGTGATGTTAAAAAAAGCGTTATGATAGGAAACAAATTAGATATTGATTGTATGGGTGCCGTAAATGCAGGCATGAGTGCAATCCTTGTTAATTCTACCTTAGATGAAGAAGAAAAGGAAAGAGTTAATAACGAAGATATTGATATAATCGTTTTAGACAGCATTTCAGATGTTGACACTGTCTTATAGATTTCTTTTAAAATAAAAATAAATGATTGATTAAAAGAAATTAATAATTCAAAAATATTAAATAGGGATGATATTATGGCTGAAATCAAATGTCCTGATTGTGGTAAAC
Source organism: uncultured Methanobrevibacter sp. (assembly GCA_900321995.1). Taxonomy (GTDB): domain Archaea; phylum Methanobacteriota; class Methanobacteria; order Methanobacteriales; family Methanobacteriaceae; genus Methanobrevibacter. The sequence goes on from ONYG01000005.1 coordinate 5,379, forward strand.
AACAGGAAGATAGCAATAAATTTTGTAAAAACTGTGGTGCTAATTTAGAAAACATAAAAATAGAAGCAGAAGAAATAAAAATTGAATCACAGGAAGAGACTATTCAAAAATCTGAAAATAAAAAAATATGCTCTAAATGTGGCTATGAATTGAAAAATGAAAAATTCTGTCCAAAATGTGGTCAATCTACAGCATCTGTTGTTCCTTATGAAACTAAAGAAAACACATGTCCTTCATGCGGACATAAAATAAATAATGGGAAATTCTGTCCAAACTGTGGAACCAAAATAGGAAGCGAAACAAGAAGTGAAGAAAGCAATTCCCTAAAGTATTGCAGAAATTGCGGAAGCCAAATAGATGTTAATGCTGAAATTTGCCCTAAATGTGGAGTTAGGCAAATGCCGGCAAAAACTGAAAAAAGTCCTGCAATAGCTCTTGTATTATCATTTATCTTTCCGGGAATTGGACAAATTTACAATGACCAAACCAAAAAAGGAATTTATTTAATTGTTGGATACATTGTTTCTTGGCTTTTGATAGTAATTCTTATAGGAGCCCTATTAATTTTACTTATATGGCTTTACGGAATGTATGATGCATACACTAGCGCTAAAGCTATAAATGAAGGAAAGTATTTAGAGGATAAACTCTTCTAATACTTTTATTTTACTTTTTTTAGTTTTTTTACTCATTTTATTTTTTTACTTATTTTAGATTAATTTCTTAAAATTAAAACCTGCCCTAATTTTAAATCAAATAAATTAAATAATCTAGTATTATTCAATTATTCTATAATTATATTATTCTATTAAGCTTCTTTTTTTAAAAAATTAAAATTGCTTACTCCCAAAACCAAATAAAACTTAGAAATCTCTTTTTTGTTTATATAAATTTACTTAAATTTTTTTAAAAAAAAACAAAAAATATATATAATTTAACATAGTTAAATAAAAACTACACTTTATTTTATAAAATACGAATAAATCATCAGTGCAAAATTATATTAAGATGTAATTAAATTATAAGTAAATTATAATTAATTGATTTATAAAAAGTAATTAAAATATCTTAAAGATATAATAAAGACATAAATAAAACCTAAATAAGTTATAAATAAATAATAATTAGTTATATAGAAAAATAAGACTAAAACGATAATAATATATTATATAAAAAGCAAATAGAAATATAAATATTAAACTTTATTAAAAATTCACCTTAGTATTTATTAATTAATTAAATATATAAAAGAATTATTTAATTTTTTAATTTTAATAAATTAAGGAGGGAAAAATATGGATGACAAGTATGAAATCCTAACAGAATATGTAAATATATCTAAATATAGAAAGAAAGTATTTTTAGCATTAAAAGATGGATCAAAAAAGCCTAGTGACATAGCTAGAGAAACAGATTTAGAAATAAACCATGTAAGTTATTCATTAAAGCAATTAACTGAAAAAGAACTAGTTTACCTTTTAAATCCAGAAGACAGAAAAGGACGTTTGTATAAATTAACTGAAGATGGAAGGAAAATAATCAATGAGATTATAAAAACAGTAGAAAACTAAACTTATTATGAAAAATAATAATAAATAATCAAATAAAAAAAAGATAAAAAAATAAAAAGATAAAAAAAATAAAAAGATAAAAAAATAAAAAAAAGACAAAATAAAAAATTATAATTCAATTTCTAAAGCGATAGGACAGTGGTCTGAGCCCATAACATTAGCCATAATATAAGAAGCGGAGACTTTGTCTTTAAATTCTTCATTTACGAAGAAATAATCTAAACGCCATCCTACATTGCGTTCCCTTGCTTTAGTCCTATAGCTCCACCATGTATATTTTTCCTTTTCATCTTCATGAAGCATTCTAAAAGTATCCACATAACCATTTTCTAAAAACTTAGTTACCCATTCTCTTTCCATAGGTAAAAAGCCAGATACATCTTCATTAGCTTTAGGCCTTGCAAGGTCTATTTCCTTATGGGCAGTGTTTAAATCACCACAAATGATGAGATTTTTACCTTGATCTCTTAAATCATTAGCATAATCAAGGAATGCATCATAAAAGTCCATTTTATATTGCAGTCTCTCTTCATCTCTTCCCCCATTAGGATAATAGATATTCAAAAGAGTGAAATCATCAAAGTCTAATCTAAGCAACCTTCCTTCAATGTCAAACTTCTCAATGCCCATTCCATTAATTACCTCATTAGGCTCAATAGAGGTATATGTAGCTACACCACTATAACCTCCACGTTCAGCAGAGTTAAAATAGCTTGTGTAACCTGGAATATTTACTAACTTTTTAGGCAATTGTTCTATTTTAGCTTTAGTTTCTTGCAAATTTACAATATCTGCCTCTTCCTCATCAAACCAATCAAGAAAACCTTTTCTATGAATTGCTCTGATACCATTTACATTCCATGAAATAAGTCTAATTTTTGTCATAAAATCACATCAAATGATGTTTATCTAGATAATTCATTTGTGAACTATATAAATATTCAAAATTAATTCATAAACAAAAGAAAAAAGAAAAAAAGAAATAAAAAATAATTAAAATTAATTCATCAACTTAAAGAAAAAGGAAAATAGAAATTATTCAAAATTTATTCCTTCCTCTAAAGGAACTTCCCTTAACCAGTTGATGTCACTCTTATAAAGCATTCTAATATCAGATAAATCATATCTTATCATAGCAAGACGTTCAATACCTAAACCAAATGCCAATGCAGGAACTTTAACTCCTAAAGGTTCTAAAACTTCAGGCCTAAACATTCCACATCCACCAAGTTCAATCCAACTTTCTTTTTCTTCCAAATAAATTTCACATTCTGTAGATAAATAAGTATAAGGGAAATATGCCGGTCTGAATCTTACTTCAAAACCTAATTTCTTATAGAATTCCTTTAATGTTCCAAGCAAGTTTTGATAATTGATTCCAGGAGCTGCAACTAAACCTTCCACTTGATGGAATTCAGGCAAGTGCTTATAATCAAAAGTCTCTCTTCTGAATACTCTGCCTACTGAAAACATTTTAATAGGCAAATCCCAATTTGCTAATGCTTGTGTGGAAATTCCAGTAGTGTGAGTTCTAAGAACAGATTGGCGTGCAATATCTTCATCCCAATCATAATGCCAACCTTCAGAATTGGTGTTTCCACCATCTTCATGAGTTTTTGCAACCCTTTCAACAAGACTAGCATCAGGCAAGTCACAAGTTAATGGATTCTTTACATAGAAAGTGTCTTGCATTTCTCTTGCAGCATGATCTTGTGGCTGGAATAATGAATCGAAATTCCAAAATGCAGACTCTAAGTATTCACCCTTCGCTTCAGTAAATCCAAGATTTAAGAAGATTTCCCTAATTTCTTGAATAATTCTTCTTAATGGATGTTCCTTACCTGGGAAGAATAATGGATATTCTGCATTAATGTCATAAGGCCTGTATCTTAATTTAGCGTAACTGCCATCCTTCAATTGTTCATGAGTCAATTGGGTTGCCTCTTCTACGATTGTAAAACCAGTATCCAATATCTCATGTCCTAAATCAGTTAACTTAAAACTGTGGGAAGTGATTTTTTCATTGGAAATCAAGTTTTTCCTATCTTTAAGTGCAGATAAACCCTTTAGCATGTCTTCATTAAATTTCTTTTGGGA
>ONYG01000215.1 GCA_900321995.1 uncultured Methanobrevibacter sp.
AAGCCATATATAAACTAATAAATATAAGAATTAATCCATAAATTTCTCTTCAAAATCTAAAAAAACGTTTAGCAAATAATCATCTAATCTATTAATCGCCTCAGCAACAATATCATCAGGAACACCATAATAAGCAGCAGCAATACTGCCTGCAATAGCTCCTTGAGTATCTCCGTCCCCTCCTAGAGAAACTGCATTCCTTACAGTGTCTTCATAGTCTTTTCCTTCTAAAAAGCATATGATTGACTCTGGAACGCTTCCTTGAGAAGATACATCAAAACGATAATAAGGCCTAATCTCCTTTATAGTGCGGTTTAAATCATAGCCATATCTCACTTCAATATGATCTTTAATTTCTTCCTTAGAAACTCCAATTCTAGCAAGATAAATAGCATCGGCAGTAGCTAATGCTCCTTTAACACCTTCTGGATGATTATGAGTAACAATAGCTGAAGTTTTAGCCAAATCTTGAACTTCCTCAAGACTGTTTCCTACCCATGCAACAGGTGAAACTCTCATTGCAGAACCGTTTCCCCAACTTCCATAAGGTTCAGGATTTGGACTTAAAGCCCATTTAATAAACCTTCCACCATAACCTCCATCAGGATATCTATTTGCAAAACTTTTAAATTCATTTATTAAAACATCTTTAGAATTTTTATCTTTTATTAACCAATTTGCAACTGCTAAAGTCATAATGGAATCATCAGTAAATGTAGAACTGTTACTAAATAAAGGGAATTTCTTAGTCTTTATTTTTCCAAATTCATATAATGAACCTATCATATCTCCGGCAATTGCTCCAATTATACCTTTCATAATTATCACCCCAAATGTTTATATATATTATTATATTTTAGTTCACTTATTTAAAATAATCTTTTTAATTTTTAATTAAATTATATCTTTAATTTTTAAGAAAATGATATTAAAAATAATCTTATAAATTTTAAGAAAATCTTTCTAATTTTAAAGAAAGGACATTAAAAAGTATCTTATTAATTTTAAAGAAAATATATTGATAACTTTTTTTAATTTTTAATAAAATGATATTAAAAATACAATCTTATTAAAATAAATATTAAATAAAGAGATTTTAATAGTTATTTTTGAAAAATAAATCATATAAAAATGATTTATAAAAAATAGAAAACGAATAGCTTAAAAAACACTTACATGTAATTACATGAAATTAAAAAAATCATCTCATAGTAAAAATGAAATATGAGAAACTAATCAAAAATACTGATAATTTCCCCATCAATATCATTAATATTTACCCAAGTGCTTAGACCTTTAATTTCAATATAATAATCCTCATAATATTCATAGCTAACATTTTTATTATCGCTCATCAAGAATACAGAATTGCCATCAATATCTCCAACCCTTTTGCATATGCCACCATATTCTGGAGACTGAGCAGATACAAGGTCGCCAACTTCAATATCATGAGTCTTATTTACAAGAACTGATTGGCCGCTTTTGATTGTAGGAAGCATGGAATCTCCTTCAGTCTTATATATCAATGGAATCTGATCCTCACCTAGAGAAGAGTCTATATTTACTGTAACATCTTCTATTCCATAGTTTAAGCATATCTGTTTAATTCCATCCTTTAATGTAGTAATATTAGTGCTAGGGTCTTGAATCACTTCAAAGGTATAATCAAGGATTTCCTCTTCCAAACCATTTGTATCAACATCAAATCCAAGATTATTAACTCTAACAGAAGCGTTTTCCCCATCTAAATATAAGTCAACAGACTTGTCAAAAGATGGAAAAAAGTCAAAAACGTTAATGTCCTTACTAATATAATTCCCATTATGATTTAAGTTTTCAGATATTGAAGCATGTCCTAAAGAAGAGGCTTCATCAATATCAGCACCATAAATAGTCCCTACAATAGAGAAACTAAATAAAATAAGTAAGATTAAACTAAAGGTTACTTTCTTTAACATAATACCATACCCATAAATAATATAATTTGATGATTTATAAAGATTGCTAAAAAAATTTTCAATATTTAAATTAAAGAAAAAAATAATATTTATGAAAGTCTTAAAATATGCTGAAATAAGAATTTAAAAGATAAAAAAGCAAAGACAAATAAAAAAAAGATAAAAAAGACTAAAAAACAAATAGAAAAGACTAAAAAAAATAGAAAAGACAAAGACAAATAAAAAAAAGACAAAAACAAAATAATAAAAAAAATAATAAAAATATAAAAAAATAATAAAAAAAGAAAATAGAAAAATCAGAATAAATTAATTATCTGATTACTTCTACAATTATTCCAAGCTTTTCAGATTGTAAAATATCAACCTTCTTACCGCTTGCACCTACGATTTCCTTCTTCATTTTTAAGAAATCTTCAGTGATTACACCATCTGCAATAGCTATTTCACCATTTTCATCTAATTGCTTAGCTATTTCATTTGGATCGGTTGATTTGATAAATCCAATGACTTGACCTGCATTCTTCTTGAATGTTGGACCAATCTTACTCATATCTGGCTCGATTTCAATGACTTTCTCATGAACCTCTGGCTTACCGGTAGTGATTTCAAAGTCTTGGATTTTCAATGTGCCCTTAATGTCATCTGCAAAGTATTCAAATACATCAGCCAAACTTTCAGTCTTTTCATCTAAGTAAACTGTTGCACTTTCTACAGGAACATTCAATGGGATTTTTGAAGCAGACTTGAATCTTCTAACTTCACCAATCAATTCAATAGCCAAATCACCATCTTCTTCAACTTGAAGAGAATCTAAATTAGGGTCAATTTCAGGCCATAGAGTATTGTGGATACTTCCTTCTTCACCAAAGTATTGGTAAACCTCTTCTGCAAAGAATGGGGCGAATGGAGCAAGCATTTTTAATGAATCTTCAATTACAGTCCTAAGTGTGTATTTAGCTGCAATTCTTGACTCTTCAGCAATGTCATCATTATATAATCTGTACTTTACAGCTTCGATATATTCATCACAGAAATCATGCCAAATGAACTGTTCTATGGTATTGATTGCAGTTGAATAATTATAATCATAAAATGCTTGATCTACAATCTTATTGGTCTTATTGAGCTTTGCAAAAATCCAGGTATCCATAGGGTTTAAGTTTGCCTTGATTTGGTCAATATCTCCTTTTAATGCTTCCTCAGATTCATCATCAAAGATGTGCATGCTAATAAATCTGAATGCATTCCAGAATTTCCTTATGAATTTGTATCCATGCTTAATGTTTTTCCAATCAAATGCAACATCTGAACCTGGAACACTGTTTGCAGCCCATAATCTTAATGGGTCAGCACCATATTCGCCAATGACCTCTTCAGGACCAGTTACATTACCACGAGATTTACTCATTTTATAACCGTCTTCACCAAATACCATACCGTTGATTACAATATCATCAAATGGCTTTTGACCTGTTAGAGCCAAACATCTGAGAGTTGTGTAAAATGCCCAAGTCCTAATGATATCGTGTCCTTGAGGACGGATGCTTGATGGGAAAATATTCTCCCAACCAGGCTTAGGCCAATCTGCTACAGACAATGGAGAAATTGAACTGTCCATCCAAGTGTCCAATACATCTTCTTCACCTATAAATTCAGTGCAGCCACATTCACAAGGATGATTAGGCTTGTCTACAGTAGGATCTATTGGCAATTGGTCTTCATCAGGCAAAATAACTTTACCACAGTCTTTACAGTACCAAACAGGAATAGGGGTTGCAAATAATCTTTGTCTTGAAATACACCAATCCCATTCCATTGAATCTGCCCAGTTCAATAAACGGCTTTCCATATGTTCTGGAACCCAACGCATTTCATTTGATGCTTCCTTGACCTCATCGATTAATTTGGTTACAGCAACAAACCATTGCTTTTTAACAAGAATCTCAATAGGAGTCTTACATCTCCAACATTGACCTACATTCTGGTCCACTTCTTCTTGCTTTGTAAGGTATCCTTCAGCCTTTAAATCTTCAATTGTTTGCTTTTTAGCATCAGGAAGTTCCATGCCTTCATATCTGCCTGCAGCTGCAGTCAAAATACCTTGTTCAGAAATTGCTTCAATAACATCTAAATCGTATTTATTTACCCAAGCAACGTCAGTCTTATCCCCAAAAGTACAGATCATTACTGCACCAGTACCATATTCCATGTCTACTTCTTCATCTGCAATGATCTTTACTTTTTGACCAGATAAAGGAACTTCTACATATTTGCCAAGAAGGGAGTTGTATCTTTCATCATCTGGATGAACTACAACTGCCACACAAGCAGACATAAGCTCAGGACGGGTTGTTGCAATCAATACGCCATCAACTGAAGGGTCTGCCTTATCTGGACAATCAGCATATCTCACATAGGAGTTTCCTTCCACATTTGCAAGGACATCTTCAGGAACGTCTGCAGGAGGGAAGTTTACATAATTTAAGAATGTGGTGTTATCTGAATATTCCACTTCTGCAAAAGCGATAGCTGTTTCACATCTAGGACACCAGTTTACAGGATGGATTCCTTGGTAGATCAATCCTTGATCATACATTTTTAAAAAGGATAATTGAGTTCTTTTTCTGTATTCTGGAGTCATAGTGATGAATTCTCTACTCCAATCTTGAGAGAAACCTACAGAACGCATTTGCCCTCTCATAAGTTCAATATTATGAGTGGTTAATTCAGTACACATATCCCTGAATTCTGCTCTTGTAACATCATTTTTCTTAATGTTATGGGTTTCTTCCACTTTTACTTCAGTAGGGAGACCATGACAGTCCCATCCTTGTGGGAATAATACGTCCATACCTTTTTCTCTTCTGTATCTTGCATTGAAATCCATATAAGCCCAGTTTAAAATGTGACCCATATGAAGCAATCCAGTTGGATAAGGAGGTGGGGTATCTATAACATATCTTGGCCTTGTTCCATCACCAATGAATTTATAAATCTCATCTTCTTCCCATTTTTTCTGCCATTTTTCTTCATTTTTATGGTCATAATCTTTAGGAATTTCTTTTTTTGTCAAAATATTCCTCCATAATTTGAGTGAATAGTTAAATAATTATAAAAATGTCTTTATTAAAACTTTAAGAATTCATCTTAAAAATAGTTAAGAGTAAAATTAAGAATAAACGATAAATTTAATCAAATATTCTAAGATAATTAAGAATTTTACCTTAAATGATTAAGATTAAAAACCAAACATTCTAATGAAAATATTAAAAATAAATAAATTTTAATAAATCAAACATTCTAATTTAATATTTATAAAAAGTATTTATTAAATATTGTTGTAAAATAAACTCAAAAATCAAAAATCTAGAAAAACAATAATTTTATAATAAATAATATACATAAAAAAACATAGTATCTTAAATCATTAAGATTACATTAATCATATCTTAAGTAATGAGAATGAAATAATAATTTCTCAAAGATTAAGATAATCAAAAAAGTTTTAAAACTTTAATTTTATCAATATAACGAATTAACGAGGTGAAAAAATGCAATTATTATGGTTTTATGTGGCTATTGTACTTGCTATAAGTGATGAAATCCATAGCAGAATAGTCTGGGGCTATGTTAGAGACTTCTACATAGTTTTCGGAGGAATATTAAGCAGTTCACTCGATTCTGTAATGGAAACATGGATTGTTCATGAAGGTTTAGAAGCATTATTCCACATGATCTTCGTATCTATTGTATTCCTTTCATTAAAGATAGGATTTTTAGCAGCTTTAATACACTTCTTATTAGATGTAAGTCATTCAATTGCTATAAGACACATGCCATGGCTACCTCATAGAGCATTACACTTTGTTATTGAATGTTTATTCTTTATGGCTGTATTAGGATTATAAATCTATTTCTTTTTTTATAATTTTTTATATGTGAAATAGATGAGAGTATGTTTCATTAATTAAAAAAAAAAGAGAAGTGAAACTAAATTTATTGAAAGACATAAAAGAAAAAATCATGCTTATAAATTAAAAGAAATATATTCAATAATCATACTTATAAAATTAAATTAGTTTAAAAACTATTAATAATAACTGAATTTAGGAGATAAAATGCCTGTTATTACATTTAAATATCAAGATTTAAAAGATTTGGGTATTGATATGGAAAAAGATGAACTTATCAATACTTTGCCAATGATGGCAAGCGATATAGAGGACTATGATGATGAGGAAATAAAAGTTGAATTCTTCCCTAATCGTCCAGATAACCTTTCTGTTGAAGGTGTTGCAAGATCATTTAAAGGATTCTTAGGATTGGAAACCGGACTTCCAGATTACAAGATAGAGCCAAGCGGTGAAAAAGTAACTGTCAGTCCAGAAGTTGCTGAAATACGCCCATTCATCAAATTTGCTAAAATTGAAGGAGTGGACTTTAGCGGAGACAAAATCAAGTACATCATGGATTTCCAAGAAAACTTACACTGGGTAATAGGAAGAGACAGGAAAAAAGTTGCTATCGGTGTTCATAATGCAGACGTTGTTAATGGACCATACAGATACATAGCTACTCCAAAAGACCAAAATTCATTCGTTCCTCTTGAATGTGAGGAAGAATTGACTCCTGGAGAAATATTAACCCAACACAAAACAGGAACAAAATATGCTCATCTCATTGATAAATTCGATAAGTATCCTCTAATTTTAGACAAGGATGATCAAGTATTGTCAATGCCTCCAATAATTAATGGAGAACTTACAAAACTTAAGGAGGACACTACAAACATCATTGTAGACGTTACTGGAACTGATGAAATTGCAGTTACTCAAGCTTTAGACATCATCTGCGCTTCATTTGCTGAAGTTGGAGGCCAAGTAAAATCCATGGAAGTTGAATATGAAGATAAAACCATAATCAGCCCAGATTTCACTCCAAAAGTTAAAAACGTTCATGTTGACTTAACAAATGAATTGATTGGCGGAACAGATCTCACTGCTGAAGACATTAAAGGACTTCTTGAAAAGGCAAGATTTGATGCTAATATAATTAATGATAATGAACTTGAAGTATTCATTCCACCTTACAGAGTGGACATATTGCATGAAGTTGATATTGTTGAAAACATAACAATACAATACCATATCAATGCAGTTGAAGCTAAATTGCCTGACATTACAACTGTAGCGAATGAGCACAATTGGTTTAAGTCTGAAAAAACCATTAGAGAACTTATGGTAGGACTTGGATTCCAAGAAGTTATGAGCTTGATGCTAACTAGCGAAGAAAGCCAATACGAAAAGATGAATGCTGAAGAAATAGATCATGTCCAAGTATCCAAACCAATTACAATCAGCGGAACAATGATTAGAACAAGCTTGCTTAACAGTTTAATGGAATTTTTAGAAGACAATAAGCACCAAGACCTTCCGCAAAAGATTTTTGAAATTGGTGATGTTTTATATTTAGATGAAACTAAAGAGAATAAAACCAAATCAGGAAAGAAATTAGCTGGAATGATTTGTCACTCAAGTGCAAACTTTACAGAAATCAAATCAACAGTTGCAAGCGTACTTTCCAATTTAGGATATGCTATGGAAATTTCTGACTCTGAAAATGGCAGTTTTATTCCTGGAAGGGTGGCTGATGTAGAAGGTACTTCCAAAAGCGGCAAAGTGCATGGATTCTTTGGTGAAATTGCTCCTGAAGTTATTCGTAACTTTGAATTGGAATACCCTGTTATAGCATTTGAAATTGAATTCGAACTTTAAATAGTTTGAATTAATTTCT
>ONYG01000043.1 GCA_900321995.1 uncultured Methanobrevibacter sp.
CAGAGGACATAATTAGTTCTTTAGCCTCTTCATATTTCATTTTCATTTCTGGTGGTAATTCTTCTATCATTTTTATTCCTTTCAATGGTTTATTAAATTTATTTCTTTATAAAATTCAACGAATTAAAGTTAAAATTAAATATCTTTTTAGAATTAGCTAAATCTGTAATTCAATTTATCTTTTTCGTTTTTTACCTTTTTTATTCGGTTTTTGCTGTTTTTTAGTTTCCCTAATCTGTTTAATGGTATTTGATAAGTTAATAAGAATTTCCTTTTTGGAATCATCAGTTTCTATAAGGATTCTTCCAGACTTATTATACCATTCTCCAGGATAGGACTTATCTTCTTCAGCATAATACTTATATTTCAATTTTTGGGTAGCCTTTACAATTTCCTTTATCCTAGGTTCTGAAATTGCATATTCCTTTGATATTTTTCTGCCTTCACTTAATGATTTGTCTGCATCTAAGTAAATTGGCCATATCATTACTTCTTTCATTTTTTATCTCCTTTTCTTTAATATTTAATATTAGATTAGTATTATATTTATATTAATAAGGTCTTGGTATTATATTAAGTTTATTATTTTTCCATTATTTAGGATTTGATTTTTAATAATAGTTTTATTGTTTTTAAAATTAACTTATACTTTAAGCCATATTTTTTACAATCATCTAAGATCTTCACTTCCTCTAAAAAGATTCTATTTTCTTCTTTTGTATTTTTTCGGCTAATCCATAGATTTATCCAATTTAATAGATAAGGATTTAAAAACAAATCCTTGTTTCTAATGCCAAACTCATCACAAAGCTGGGAAGACAATCTATAGGCTTTTATTGAATCATGAACAAGTCTGAAATTAATGTTTTTTGTCACTGATTTATCTTCAACTTCCATTCTCATAAAATAGTTATAGACAATCTTATCATTTAGGAATAATATTCCATTTTCACTTTTAAAGTAAGCTTCCAATAGGAAGTTTAAGTCTTCAGCAGATATACATTCGGGAAAGTGTATATTGTTCTTTCTAATCAATTCAGTTCTATATATTTTAGTCCAAAATGATGGCAGAATCTTTAGAATAGCTATTTTCTCTTTTTTCTCATTCTTTATGTTTTCTATAAATATTTCCCTATTGCTTGAATTGAATTTAGACATATCATCATTTTGATTTTCTATATTTATGCTGCTTCCATAAAAGAAATGGCTGAATATATTTTTCCAAAGTATTCCAATCATGCCTTTAAAATTGGATCCTTTTACCAAATCATCTAAATAATCTATGTAAGGCTTGTCTAAACTGTCAATATATGGAGTGTAGGATTTTCTGATGATACTCTCTTCAGGATAATTCCGCAGATATCTTCCAAAGGCAATATCGCATCCATACTCTTCTATTTTATTTAAAAGAGTCTCGCATGCATCAATTGGGTATGTGTCATCTGAATCGATAAACATTAGGTATTCTCCATTTACATAGTCTAAAGCAATGTTACGAGGTCCGAATGCCCCTCCTTTGTTTTCTTCCAAGTAAATGGTCTTTATGGTTTCCTTTTGAGTTTGCCTATTGATTCTTTCCTTATACTCTTCCATAATTTGGGAAGTCTTGTCCTTAGAGCAGTCGTCTGCTATGATAATTTCCAAATCATCTAATCCTATGCTCTGATTAATTACAGAATCTAAGGTTATAGGAAGATACTTCTCTCCATTGTAAACAGGTATGATTATGCTTATTTTAAATTCTTCGATAGAAAATCCTCCTTAAATTTAATGATTCGTTTATTTACTATTATCTGATGATTTGAACTAATAATTTTAGATAGTTTAATTATTATTTTAATTTATCTAATTTAATTTTTTACTATCTTATTTTATTATTTACTATTTATTTTATTCTTTAGTCCTAATTTCTTTTTTATTCAACTCTTTAAACATTAAATCAATCATGTCTTTAACTGTATATCTTTTTGGATAGATGTGCCTGACTTTCAATTGGTCTAAAATATTACCTGTAATTGGTCCAATGGATACAGTAAGTGTTGTAGTAGATAATTTTTCAACCAATTCCTCTTTTTGATTGTCATCAGCTATTTCAAATAGATTTTTCACTGTCAAAGGACTGGTAAATATGATTCCATCAATCTCTTCATCTAAAATGGATTCTATAAGATTTTCAATTTTGCTGCTGTCTTCTGGAATGACTGACTTATAGCTTTCTGCCAAAATCACTTCAGCCCCAAAATCTTTAAGGCCTTCAGGTAAAATAGTCCTTGCAGAAAATGTCCTAGGTACTCCAACAATTTTATTATTTAAGTCGATTCTTTCAAATTCTTCAAGTAGTCCTTCAGCAGTATAATCTTTAGGTATGATATCTATAGGAAGTCCTTTTTTAATAGCAACTTCAGCAGTTTTTGTTCCTATGGTTGCGATTCTGCAATTTGGGTTTAAGTTGTTAAGGAAGTCTGGATAGAATTTGAAGATTGAGTCTATTGAACTTACAGATGTGAATATTAACCAGTCCAATTCATTGGACCTTGCCATAAGGTTTTTAAGTGAGTCTGTGTTTTCTAATTTTAGCTCAAGGGTTGGAGCTATGACAGCTTCACCGCCATAGTTTTCAATAAACTCTTTTGCAGCTTTGGATCTTTCTTGAGGTCTTGTAATA
>ONYG01000182.1 GCA_900321995.1 uncultured Methanobrevibacter sp.
CATGCTTTCAGGAGAGACAGTTTCCATCATGCCCATATAAATTTCTTTTGCACGATTGATAACTTGTTGTCTTTTCACAGCTCTTACGTCTTCAACTCTGAGAACTTCAATAGAAGCTTCACAAGGACCTACACGATTGATGGTTTCAAGGGATGCTGCAAGAATAGCGGTTTCAATTCTATCTAAGCTTGATGGAATTACAATTTCACCTTTTGCACGTCCACCGTTAGAGTGAATGATAACTTGGATTCTTCCTATTCTACCAGTCCTTTGGAGTTCTCTTAAGTCTAAATCGTTACTTAAAAGCCCTTCAGTTTGTCCGAAAACCGCACCTACTACGTCAGGTTTTTCTACGATTCCGTTAGCGTTGATTTGAGCGTGAATAAGATATTTAGTTGTAGTTAATTCTACTCCTTTTCCCATATTAAGCCTCCTTTGAGCTTATTTTTAGGATAATTTAAGGCTAGTCATTCGTAGAATTGTCATTATGCAATATCTTATCTAATCATAATAGATCATCAGTTTTATAATTGTCTCTTATCGTAATAATTCTTCTTGATAAATATAATCTTTTTATTATTTTAATAATAGATTTTTATAAAGCTTTTTTGTTTTAACCTATTTTAAGATTTTAAATATTAATTTTACTCCATATTTGTTTTTAATAGTTTAAAATTAATTATTCTAATTAAGATTTAGTATAATAACAATTTTACTACTAGCTTAATTATAATTAATTTTAATTGTGAATAAATTATAATTGATTATAATTTTAAATTATACGTAAATTTGTAAGTTAATAATTGATAAATTTTAATTAAATAATTGATAAAGCTATTAATTAAAATTAGATACTCTAAATAAAATCAAAAATAATTGCTAAAACACATTATTTTCTTGTTATTTAAGTCATAGAAAAAAAGATATTTGTTATTTATTGGGATAATGTGTTTATTAAAAATAAAACTTTATTTAAATACTTTCAATGATTTAATATATCTTAATCTTTGATCTTGATATTTATGCTTTCTTGCTTTTAATAATCTTAAATCTTGATTATGAATATTTTTTCTTAATGCTCTTTTAATTATCTTAATCGTTGATTAATGATAATTTCATATTTATTTCTATTAAAACCCTTTAATTAATGAAATAATCTATAATATTTGAGCATTTTTTGTATCTAAATAATGTATTTGGGTTTAAATATTTTTTTAAAACTATTGATAAAAAATATTTAATTAAATAACCTATAATAGTTAGATTTTTGTTAATCTTTATTCATCTAATCTATTAGTCTTTAATTTCTTAAATGAATTTTTACTTGTATTTAGTTAATTATTCGTCTTTATGATTGTTCCTTAATCATTTGGAATAATTTTAATTTTTAAGAAATTTTTAATTTTTACCCCTTTTAATTTTTAATAATAATCGTAATAATCGTGAATAAATAATTTGTAAATATCATTTTTAAATATGATTTTAGTATCCATATACTATTATCTTCATCATAATATATAAATTATTTTATATTTTTGTCAATAGCGAATTTTTGTCTAAAATTTTATCATATGGTTTAATATACTAAACCTTTCTAAGGAATTTTTTATTACTTTGTTTATTGCCTATTTGTTTTATCTATTTTATCATCATCATTTTGAAAAATTATTATTCAAATGAATTCTCAGCTCAGATTTCTAAATTATTTTGATGAATTTAACATTAGAATTAGAAATATTTATTAAAGATTTTTTAGATAATTTAAGTATTAATACTTAAGTAGTTATAATAATTTTAAATGTAAAGAATTTATTTTATTTAATTTTATTAATTTATTAATTTTATTTTAAATTTTATTTTTTTACGAGGTGTTATTTTGGCAAATAAGATTAGACCTAATGATTTACTAAAGAAATCATCTAAATTGGAGAAGATGGATTTGGATCAAATAGACATAGAAAAATATGACTTTTCCATTGAAGATTTGGATGATAAAAAAAGTTCCAATTATGCTTTATTAAAGAAAATCCTAGATTCCAGCTCTGCATGTCAGGTTTCAGATGCTTTCGCTTCTGTATCCGGTCGCAGTGGAGTTATTGAAGGGCTTAAGCCAATGAATAGAAATAAACTTTATGGAAGAGTGCATACCGCTAAGACCAATACAGATGATTGGGGAACCTCTTTAATGGCTATGGATACTGCTAAGGAAGGGGAAGTTTTATTCATCTACACTTATGGAAAAACCGCTTCTGTATGGGGAGAGCTTGCTTCAACCTGTGCAAGGGAAAAAGGAATTGCTGGAACTGTATTATATGGTTATGCAAGGGATATGGATGCTCTAATTGACTTGGATTATCCGGTTTATGCTCTTGATTACTGTCCAAATGCAGGCAAGGCTTTAGGATTAGGCAATGTAAATGTAAATCTTGAGATTGATGAAAATGTCATTAGACCTGGAGACTTTCTCTTTGCAGATGAAAATGGTGTTGTCGTAATTCCTCAAGAGTTATTTAAAGAGACAATTGTAGCTACATTTAATATAAAAGTAAAGGAAAGCTTCATAATCAAAGAGCTTAAGAAAGGAAGATTATTGTCTGAGATTGTTGGGCTTAACCGCCAAGCTTTTTGAGGCTTCGCCTCAAAAACCTTGACCAAAATTTTTTTTTACGGTTCTTGTGGGGTCTTGGCTTTTTATTTTATTTAGTTAATATTCTTCTTTTTAAGTCTTTTTTTATTTTATTTAGTTAATGTTCTTTTTTTTAAGTCTTTTTTTATTTTATTTAGTAATTCTTATTCTCTTTTTATTTCTTTCATTTAAGAATTGCAAAGATTTATATGCTAGGGTGTTTTAATACTTGTAATGTTTAGATTTATATGAATTTTTCAATGTATTTTTTTAAGTTTATTTAATATTTTTTAAAAAATTTATACAAGATTATATTTTTTTATTTAATCTAATAAGAAGTATTTCATATTAATTTTATCTAAATATGGCATTAAACAGTTTAATGATATTTTAAAAATATTTTATATTTTGTTTATCTTAAAAAAATAGTTAAATTGCTTTTTAAATATGTTTTTGATTTGGTTTTTTTAGAAATGCTTTTTAATAAGTAAATTTTTTATATATAAATGCATCGAAATATTTATATATGATAAAATCATTATACTATATGTACAATGTTTACTTTTAAGTTGATTTTATGAAAGTTTTAGGAAATATTTCACATCTTGCCAATTCTGGAAAGCTCATTGCTAAGTCTGATAAGACTCCACCTGCTGGAGCTTTTGTTTTCACTAATGATAAGCAGAAAATAGGCAAGGTTTATAATATATTCGGCCCAGTAAAGAATCCATATATTGCTATTAATCTTTATAGGTCTGTCAATAAAAGAGATCTTGAAAGTAGGCAAGGTGAAAAGCTTTTTGTTTCTACTAAACGAGAGATGGAAAAAGAATCTAAAAAAAGAAGAAATAAGAAATCTTCTAATCGTAAAAACACTAAAAACAGAAATAAATCTAAACCCTCTAAAAAGAAAAGATCTAAAAGGTCTAGAAAATAAAATATAATTATTTTTTTAATTTAAATCAATTCAATGCAAATAAAAAGCTTGTAATTTTAATTTCATTATTTGTTAAACTGTAAAATTAGTTTTTGGATTTTTTAATTTATTTTAGAATCGAAGGCTGTTGAATAAGTTTTTAGTTTTGGATTTTTTAATTTATTTTAGAATCGAAGGCTGTTGAATAAGTTTTTAGTTTTGGATTTTTTAATTTATTTTAGAAACAAAAACTGTAGAAAATTTTTAAGGAGAGATAAGTACGACAGGTCCAAAAAGCCAATTAACAAAAGAGGATATTGAGAACTCCAAAAGAAGATCTAGTAGAAGAAACATGGAAGAGGAAGCTGAAGCTGAAACTCCAAATGTATGTCCTCAATGTGGATCAACTGATTTAATTGCAGACTACGAAAGAGCAGAAGTTACTTGTGCTAATTGTGGTTTGGTAGTTGACGATAATCTTGTAGACATGGGTCCTGAATGGAGAGCATTCGACCATGAGCAAAGAGACAAACGTACAAGAGTGGGAGCTCCAATTACTTACACCATTCACGATAAGGGTTTAAGTACCATGATTGATTGGAGGAATAAGGATATTTATGGTAGAGATATTCCTGCAAGAAACAGAGCTCAATGGTA
>ONYG01000010.1 GCA_900321995.1 uncultured Methanobrevibacter sp.
ATTATTATTCTAAATAATCATATTTTAACAATTCATCTTCTGGAATGGTTTCTTTTGCTTTTTTACCAATCACATTATCTATTTCACTTGGGGAAATGCCTGTTCCCGGTCTTTTGTATGTGAGCATATCTTCGCTAATTATGGTTCCTTTTGGAATTTCTTCTTTTGCAATAATGGATCGTCTTGCCTGTTTTCTTGATTCTCCTTCACATGGTAGCGGAATCTTATCGTATTGTCCATTGATTGTTTTGATAAGCTCTATGTTTTTATTGAACTTTCTGATGTCATCTGGATCCATTCCATGATAATGGTCATTTCCTTGAAGAGTTTTATCTAATGTGTAATGCTTTTCAAGGATTGTAGCTCCATAAAGATATGCTGTTGTAAGTATAATCATGTTTTCATCAGGCTTTGTATGGTCTGAATAGCCTATTTCATAATTTGGATAAAGATCCTTAAGATTTTTTATCATAAGGAGATTAGCGTCTTCATTTGCGGTAGGATAAGAGAGAACACAGTGCATTATTCCAATTCCTGCTTCTCCGCTCACATATTTCTCATTTGCATTTTCTATTGTCTCTATTGCAAGCTTGATTTCATCAAGTGTTGATGCTCCTGTTGAAATGATTATGTCCTTTCCTTTTTCAGCTATCTTTTTAATGAATGGGATATTTGTCAAGTCAGATGATGAAATCTTATAAACATCCATAAAACTGTCTAAATAGTCTATTGAATCAAAATCAAAAGGTGTTGATAGGAATAATATTCCGATTTCATTACAATATTCTGCAATTTCCCTGTATTCCTTTTCTCCAAATGAGTCGAATTTCTTGAATAGTTCATATTGGGATTGTGTAGGTTCTTCTGTTGTGTCCCAATAAGCAGGAGAGTTTTTGGAAGCTATTGTATTTGCTTTATATGATTGAAATTTGACTGCATTGCATCCTGCATCTTTAGCTTCTTTCACCATTAGTTTAGCTGCATCCATATTGGATATCTTTTCCTTTTTTGCTATGTCGTAGTAGTTAACTCCAATTTCAGCTATTAAAAATGGTTCTTCATTGAATATGCTCATATTTTCACCTTTGATTTTTATTCTTAAGTTTAAATAAATTAGATTAGTTTAATTTTTTGTATTTTTTTATTATTTTTTTATTATTTTTTTATTATTTCATTTTCTTTATTTTTTATTTAAATTTGTTAAAAAGTGTTATTTAATAGTTCTTTTAGTTTTCTGATTGTTCACTTTTCCATTTTTTATATTCTTTCTTGATGAGCTTTTTAATATTGTCAAATCCATGTCTTAAGTCTACTTCGCCCATTCTCTTATTCATTTCAAGTCTTAGCTCATAATCATCAATAGTATTCTCGAATGTTTGGATAATGGTTTTTTTACTTAGGTTGGAGCCAAGACCTAAATTAATGAATCCATGTTCTGTATTTCCAAATATGTGGGTTAATTCCCTTTCATTTTGGCAAAGGCAAATGCAAGGAACTCCAAGAGATGCAATTTCATACATGGTTCTTCCAGCGGAAGTGAATATTAGGTCTGCATTATGCATATGCTCACTCATATTCTTAACGTTTTCAAAGATGCTTATGCGCTCATTGTCTTTGTATTTCTCTTGGATCTCTTCTTTTCTGTTGTAACCTAGTCCTAAAATGATTTCTATGTCATTTTCATATTTGCTCTCAAGTACAGATTCCAATACCTTTTCAGTAAGGTTGTTTGGATCGGTTCCTCCAAAGGTAAGTAGAATTCTTTTGACTTCCTTGTCAATCTTCTTAAAGGATTGATAATAGAATTCATCTTTTAAAATGTAATATTTATGGCCTGAATATAAATTTTTAAGAGGTATTTTATGTTCATATAATGCATCAAAGATTAAATGAGCGTATTTTACTCCTCCTCCAACATCTTCGAAGTCAACTATGAAAAATCCTTTGTCCCTAAGGCTCTTTGTATATTTGGAGTTTGTATTCAATATGTCATTTATAATAATGTCTGGTCCATATTCAACTATCTTTTCTATGATTTCCTCTTTAGCCTTATCGTCTGCTTCTGGCCCTTCTCCCTTATCTGAATTATGGGTTATGTAAGGGTAGTTGTTATTTTTAACAATATCTATTCCTAAAGGCTGTGCCTCGTCAAGAAGGAATATTACTTCATGGTTTACAAGCTTTGAAGCAATGGATAATCCTCTATAGATATGTCCTGTTCCGATTTCGTGGGAAGCGTCTGCCTTGATTAATATCTTCTTTTTATTTAAGATTCTTTCAGCTACCCACCAGTCTTCATAATTGTCAATGTCTATGCTTTCCTGTTTGGATATTTCAATAAGCCCAATCTTTTCTCCAAGACGGCTGTTCTCACATACGAATTCTCTTTTAGTTGCAAAAATACTTCCAGTTTCCTTATATGCCTTAGGAAGATACTGCCTATTCAGTCTTTCTTTATATAATGGGAAATATTTTTTATTCTCTTCATCATAACCCCAACTTAAGTGTCTGTCATCCACTACACTTATTATGGTATCATAATATTCATTTTCCTGATTTGGAGTTAATAATGTTTCAATAGCTAAATCTAAGGTTTTTGTTTTGAGTAGTGGGGAAGTTGGCTGTACTGTAATCACAATATCATATTTCTCTCCAGTTTCCTCTTCCCTTTTGATGGTAGCATCATAAATTACAGGATCAAGTGGAATGGAATCTTCAGCAAGTCTTCCATCTCTTTTGATGGTTTGAGCTTCAAACTTTTCGCTGATGAACTTGATTTCATTGTCATCAGTTGTCACAACAAGGTCATCCACATATTGTGAAGCCTTTCCCATTTCAATTGTATGTGCAATCAGAGGCTTTTTGCCAAGAAGACGTATGTTTTTTCTTGGAATTCCTTTTGAGCCACCTCTTGCAGGAATTACTACCAATATTTTATTATCCTTATACATTTTAAAACCTTTTAGCTATTTTAGTTAATTACTTAGAATTTTATGATCCTTGATTTGTTTTTATTTTTTATCTCAAGAATATTGTTTTAATTTTTTTGAATTTTGTTTGAATTTTAAAAAATATTATTAATTAAGACAAACTAATTATATTATATTATTAATTAATATTAAATTTTGTTAAATAATCTAATTCGCTATGTTTTAAGATTTAATAAATTAGTGAAATTAGTTTATTTATTTTTAATAAAATTATTTAATCATATTGATTTATTAACAAATAGAAAAAGGTGTTATAATGGCTAGTATGAAAGAGATGGCTGATACATTGCTTAAGAAAATCAATGAATTGGCTACTCCAGTTAAAATTATGCATGTTTGCGGTTCACATGAACATACAATTATGGAACATGGAATTAGATCTTTGCTTCCCCCTGAAGTAGAGATTATAGCAGGGCCAGGATGTCCTGTTTGTGTAGTTCCTTCAAGAGAAATCGATGAATGTTTACAATTAATCGAAAAGGGTGTAACTGTTACTACTTTTGGAGATATGTTAAGAGTTCCAGGTTCAAACGGTTCACTTGCTGAAGCTAAAGCTGAAGGCGCTGATGTAAGGGTTGTTTATGGTATTCCGAATGCTGTTGAAATCGCTGAAAAGGTAGATAATGATGTTGTATTCATGTCTGCAGGTTTTGAAACAACTGCTCCTGCAACCGCTTCTGAACTATTAAAGAAACCTCCTGAAAACTTTTCAATCATTTCATGTCATAGGTTGATTCCTCCAGCTCTTGATTTTTTAATCAACTCTGGTGAAACCACTTTAAATGCATTCATTCAACCAGGACACGTATGTACAATTTTAGGAACTGAACCATTTGAAAAGTTCTCTACTGAATATGGAATTCCTCAAGCTGTAGCTGGTTTCAATCCATTAGATATTCTAATGTCTGTATATATGATCTTAAGACAAATAGATAAGGGAGAACCTAGAATAGACAATGAGTATCAACGTGCAGTAAGGACTGAAGGTAATGTCATAGGTAAGGAAATGATGGATGAAGTATTCCACGTTGAAAGCAGAGAATGGAGAGGATTTCCTAAGATTCCTGACTCTGTTTTAGAGGTGAATGATGAATTTGCAACTTGGAATGCTAGAGAAAAGTATGATATTGAAGTAAAAGATGTTACTGAAGCTCCTAAAGGTTGTATCTGTGGTCCTATTCTTAGAGGACTTGCTAAGCCAAGTGACTGTAAGCTATTTAGAAAGGCATGTAATCCTATGCATCCTATTGGTGCATGTATGGTTAGTAAGGAAGGAACATGTAATATTGCTCATAGGTACAGCAGATAATTGATCGATGGTTTTTTAATATTTCAGGTTATTTATTAAAGTAATCTTTTTTATAAATTAAAAGTCATTTATAATGGGGTAAAATTATGGTTAAAATCGAAGCGATAGCTGTGGATGTTGATGGAACAATCACTGATAATAAAAGAAGAGTATGTCATAGTTCTTTAGATGCACTTCGTAAGGCTGAAGCTAATGGGATTCCAGTTATAATTGCAACAGGAAACATTTCTCATTTTGCTTATGCTGTAGCTACCCTTGTTGGAACTACAGGGGGCCTTGTCTGTGAAAATGGTGGAGTCATCTATCAAGACGGTTACAATAACAATGAAGTGATTGTTTTAGGAGACATTTCCAAGGCTCAAAAGGCTTATGACTTTTTATATGAAAAGTATGGCGATGAAATTCCGTTTAAGATAGTTGAAGATGCTGATGCAAGAGTTTCTGAAATTACTTTCTATAAAAATATGGATTCACAACCTCTCAAAGAGCTTTTAAAGGATTTTGATATAAGAGTTTATGACAGCGGATTTGCCCTTCACCTTACAGACCCTGATGTGGATAAGGGAAAAGGTCTTGCAGCCCTTGCAGACCTTTTAGGTTATAATATTGAGAATATCATGTGCATTGGGGATAGTGAAAACGATTTGGAATTCTTGTCTGCA
Source organism: uncultured Methanobrevibacter sp. (assembly GCA_900321995.1). Lineage (GTDB taxonomy): Archaea > Methanobacteriota > Methanobacteria > Methanobacteriales > Methanobacteriaceae > Methanobrevibacter. The sequence goes on from ONYG01000010.1 coordinate 4,962, forward strand.
GGTGGATTTAAGGTTGCTGTTGCAAATGCTTCAGATGAGCTTAAGGAAATTGCTGACTATGTTTGCCAGAATAAGTATGGTGATGGTGTAAAAGAAGCTATTGATAAGTTTGTTTTTAACCAAGAATAATTCTTATCTATTTGGTTTTAACCAAGAATAATTTTAACTATTTCCTGTTTTTAACCGAGAATAATTTTAATTATTTTCAGTTTTTAACCAAAAATAATTTTTAATGTTTATTAAGTGATAAAATGATTTATGAATTGGCCGAAGAGGCAAAAAGAGAAGTGTCAAAATATTCAGATGATTATGAAATTTATGTTGACAGGTCTGAATTAATAGATTTGGATTCTCAAAAAACCGAACTTAATTTTGCCAAGGAAGATATGGGATTAGGTTTGGGAATAAGGATCATTAAGGATGGTGCTGTAGGTTTTGCATTTACCTCTGATGTTAGTGAAATTGCAAAAACCTGTGAAAATGCTTACTTGAATTCTAAGCTTAACTCAAAAGATGAGTTCTATTCCTTTGCAGAATGTGAAAAATTGCCTAAAATCAAGGGAGTATATGATAAGAGATTCAAGGATTTGGATTTGACTGAATTCACTGAGTCACTTCAATCAGCTGTAAATGCTGTGGCAGATTTTGGATGCCAAGTTTCCTCTGGAGGTTTATCTGCTGCTGAAGGGGAAACATTGATTGTAAATTCAAACGGTGTTGAAGCTTATGATAAGTCTACAGGATTTGCAATGGGAATATCAATCAATGCAGTTAAGGATGGGGAGTTAACAACTGCTTATGACTCTGTTTCATCCTGCTTATATGATTTGGATGGAATGAAACTGGTTGAAGATGTTTGTACATTAGCAAAATCATCTTTAGGCGGAGAAGATATAGAGACTTCCGATAGGGATGTTGTCTTGGATTTCCATGCAGCAACAGGATTGCTATCCACTTTCTTAAGCGGTTTTAATGCAGATAATGTTCAAAGGGGAAGGTCAAGAATTGCCGATAAGATGGGTGAGCAAATAATCACTGAAAACCTTTCCATTTATGATGATGGAACCATTGAAGGTGGATTAAGCTCATCTTCTTGTGATGATGAAGGTACAGCATCTAAAAGAACTGCTCTTGTTGAGGATGGTGTTCTTAAAGGATTCCTATATGACATTTATACTGCTAATAAGGATGGAGTTAAAAGTAGTTCAAATGGTTTCAGACCGTCTTTTGCTGGAACTCCTTCAGTTGGAGCTTCAAATTTATTGTTTGACTTTAAGAAAAACCGTGGATTAGACGATATTGATGATGCATTCTTAGTTACCGATGTTTTAGGTGCTCATACAGCTAATCCTATTACAGGAGACTTTTCAGTTGAAGCAAGCAATTCTTTCATAGTCTCTAAAGGAGATAAGAAACCTATTAAAAAGGCAATGATTTCAGGCAATATTTATGATTTATTGGCTGATGCTGAAGCTGTAGGTACTGAAACTAAACAAAGAGGTTCATTTATCATTCCTAATATTCTATTGCCTAATGTGAGAGTTGTTGGGAATAATTCAAATTAAATAGGTTTTAAAAAAAGTATATTTATTTTTTAGAGTTTTATTCTCTTTTTTATATTTATTTTTTTATTTTTTAGAGTTTTATTCTCTTTTTTATTTTTATTTTTTTATCTTAGAATTTTATTATTTTTTTTTAAAATTAGTATTGTTTATAAAAAAGATTAATTTTTATTTAAAAAATAGAAAAAAGGTAAAATAATTTTTATTTATTTTACCATAGTTTTGTAATGATTGTTTATTTTTTTATCCAATTCCTTCATTTTTATGCTTAATCTTTTATCGCTTCCGGATGTGGATTTTTTAATCTGTTTGTCTAACTCTTTTTGCTTCAATTTAAGGTTTTTATTGAAGATGGCTGTTTTTTCATCAAAAGCTTTTTGGATAAAATCTTCAATTTCGTCTTGAGATTTAAAATCTTCGAAGTTTTTTTCTATAAGTTTATCTACTTTGCTATTAAGTTCTTTTTCCTTTTCTTTTTTAGATTTCTTTTTAGAACTTTTTTTATTTTCACTAGCCATAATTTCAAACCTCCTTTTCTTTTTTCCTTTAGCTTTTAAATTTACATTTTAATTACTGGCAATTGGATTTCAGTAATCATGTCATCTTCATTGTCAACTTCATATTTGTTTTTGATGTAGATTTCCTTAGGAGATCCTATAATGTCATACTTATTTTCAATGGAGTATTCTGCCATGATATTGTAAGTGTCTTGAATATTTTCAAGAGATCCCTTATGAATTCCAGATAATACCTTATGTTCAATAATGGTTACAATTCTTATTTCATCAGTTTCATCTGGGTCTAATTCTGGATTGATTGGAATTCCAACATCATAAACAACAGAATCCTCTTTAGCGGTTCTTGGATTATTGTAGAAAATCGCAAATAAATCTCCAACAGTTTCAATCTCTTCAACTTCAATCCAACCACTTAGTTTTGAAATTAAAACTTCCATATCTGATAAATATCCTTTATAATTCATGATAGCAACTTTTTGGTCCGGTATGGTTTTTTCTTGAATCTCCATTTTTACACCTTTCTTCTTTATATTTATTTATTGAGTTTAATTCTTTTAAATAATTTTTTATTGTATTAAATAATTTTTTTTGTTTGTTTTATGCATTCATTTATAGTAAGCCATTCTTTATTTAAACAAAGTAACTTCAACCTCTTCTCCTTCTTCAACTATTTCAGTTTGTTTAGATACCTTTGTATATCCTGCTGCACTTGCAAGGGAGAAAATAGCACCAGAATCTTTAAATATCGGGTAAACAGTGTCTCCTTCCACCCTAACCAATTGATATTGCATTCTTCCAATAGGAGAATGGATTCTTCTTGCTAATTTTCCTTTGATTGTTTCATGTTCCTCTTCAGCCTTGTATCCTGCTAATTTCTTAATTGCAGGTGCTACAAATACATTAAAAATAACTATTGCAGATACTGGATTTCCAGGAAGTCCAATTACAATCTTTCCATCAACTATTCCAAGAATTGTAGGCTTTCCAGGTTGAACTGCAATTCCATGAATATAGACTTCGCCTAATTCATCAAGGATGTGTCTGATATTGTCTCCTGCACCTGCAGAGGTTCCGCCAGAGCATAAGAGAATATCACATTCCTTTAATGATTCAGTAATCTTGTTTTTCAAGTCATCATAATTGTCTCGAACAATTCCAAGACATTCTCCTTCAGCTCCACAAGAGTTGACTCCTGCCTTAATCATTTCGCTGTTGACATCATAGATTTTTCCAGGTCTTAACTCTTCCTGATTGGTTAAAAGTTCATTTCCAGTTGAAATAATTCCAACTTTTGGCTTTCTATAGACTTCCACTTCTTCTATTCCCTGTGCAGCTATCACTCCAATTTTAGGTGGATTCAAGAGTATATTCTCATTAAGAATGACTTGTCCCTTTTTAACGTCAGATCCTTTTTGTCCTATGTCCTGTGATGGGGTAACGCTTGTCAGTATTTCAAC
>ONYG01000083.1 GCA_900321995.1 uncultured Methanobrevibacter sp.
CTCATCTTCAGACAAATCTGTGCCATCAGAATCTTCTTCATAACTAGCTGAAATCTCTTCAACTAATTCTGCAAATGATTTTTCTTCATCAGAATTTTCTTGAGAATTGGTAGGAATTTCTTCAGAGTCTGCAGAAGATACAGAATCATGATTAAACTCCAAATCTTCAGAAATAACTCCCATTTCATCAATTTTCTCATCTGCAATTGATTCATTCTGTAAAACGTCTTCAACAACCAACTCACCAACAACAGAATCAAAGCCATCTTCAACGACTAAGCCATCACCAGAGTCAAAGCCATCATCTTCAACAACCAACTCATCAACAACAGAATCAAATCCATCATCTTCTGAAATATGGTTAACGTCTTGACTTATAGCATTTGAATAAGAGTTAATCTCATTAAAATTATAATCCTTTTCAATAAAGGTTGGAACTACCTCTTTTACAGAATCAAGAATGTGTGCCTTAATGATTTCTAACATAAGATGCTTAAACTCTTCAACTGAGTCATACTCATCAGTGAAAGGAACTTCCAATATCTGATTGGATTCAAAGATTTCCTCAAAAATGTTATGTCCCACAATATCATCAAAGCCTGAAGCCACTTCCAAGATTGTTGACTTCTCATTAACGAATCCTTTTTCAACAACCTTATCCAAATCACCATCAGTTATTCCAATGATAGGAATATTGAATCTGTACAATATGTCAGAAGCAACCAAAGAAGTGTCATCACCAATGGAAACGACTAAATCAAAGTTTTTGAATCTATAAATATCATAAGCTGCATGGTCCACAAATCCCACTTTAAAGGAATTCTCTTCGCCATCACCTTCAGCAAAGGCATTTCGCTCACCATCTTTAACATAAACAGCTTCTTTTTCTAAAATACGTGGAGTAACATCATCAGACTTTCTTAAAAGCCCTGTTTTGATAATGACATTATTCAAATTAACAGCGCCTAATTTCTCAACGCCATGATGCTTAATCTCCCCCCCATCAATTTCAACTAGAATTCCATCTTCAGCAATCAAGGTTATATCTTCAGAATGAGCATATCCTACAACAATGCCATTCAAGAAAATATTTTCACCAGGGCTTGCTCCATGGACCTTACGATAAGTGTAATTCCTTGACTCATCATAGTAATCCAAAGAGCTAATCATTTTCTTAATATGCTTTTCATCATCCTTCTCAATCTTATTGGAGAAATACATTGAAACGACTTCTTCAGGGTCCACTTTTTTAAGATTAAGCTCTTGAGCAACTCCATAAAACAAGTCTTCAAAATCAAAGGTTAAGGCTTCAACCATGTCTTTTTTAAATAGGAGTCTGCCTTTATTCTTATTTTCCTTTTCCAGTTGCTTGTTTAAAACAACATTCCAACTGATGATGGAACCATCCTCTTCACCAGGCCTTTCAATTTGAATTACTGGTATTTTAGAATCATATAAAGGCTTATGATTAGTAGCCAAGAAATCTTCATTGGATATCTTTTTAAAATAATGTGTAAATGTCTTATATCCAAAAACTTGACCAGTAAGTGAAGACTTTCCATAATTCAATAAGAATATCACATCATAATTTGCACGATTGAATAGCTCTAATGACTCACTCGGCAAAAGCTTTAAGGAAATGTCTATCTTATCTTCCAAAGCAGCGTCAATAACCGCTGTTCTTCCCATTGTTCCCCCTAAACGACAATGGACATTTCCATAATTAGATAATAAATCAATGATCTTTAAAGCATAGCCTGAATCTATGATTCCGGGCCCATGCACAACAATGCCTATCTCCATAACAACACCCAATTATGATTCAAAAATAAATAAGATTGATTTTAAATTAATTATAAAACTCAAATAAACCTAATAAACATATATAGTCAAAATTAATATCTAAAACCTAAAAAACAGTTTGACTAATAGGTTTTTATTCTCTTTTTAAATATTTTAGATCCGCATATCTCACAATCATCATATGGATAATCTGCAGGATATTCCTTTTTACAGCCTTCACAAGTCTTTTTCCAATTATAGACCCCTTTTATGCCTTCAGTGATAATGCTGCCATAAGGAATATTAATGATTTTTAATACATTCTGCATAGAGTAATCATCAGTTAAAACTTTAATGGGAAACTCTTCATTATCCAATAAGTCCAATGCTAATGCAATCACCTTTTTATCAGGCACAGATAAACGCAAATCATCACCAGATTCAGATATTATCTTTTCTAATTCATCCAAATATTTATCTTTAGGTTCCCTGATAATAATTTTTTTATCTTCAATAGCTTGATTTAATATTATGCTTGATTTTAAGTCCTTAACCTCATCGGTTATTTCAGAAACCGTAAAGTTATAATTGCCCTTAGGCTCAAAACCATTTATAAATGCAGATGCATCTAAAACATAATAGAAATTTTTCATAAATTAATATATTATATTTTGAATTAATATATTTAATGATATTTTTCTAAAATATACCTTTAAAAAAATCCAAAAATATTAAAAATATATTTAATGATATTTTTCTAAAATA
>ONYG01000077.1 GCA_900321995.1 uncultured Methanobrevibacter sp.
CGGCAGAGGGGGCGAAGAGCTTTTAGCACTTGCAAAAGAGGGAATTGACTTTGAAGTTATTCCAGGAGTCACCTCAGCAATCGGAGCGCCTACAAGCATGGCATTTCCTATAACACATAGGGCAGTTGCAACCTCTTTTACAGTTGTTACAGGACATGAGGACCCAACAAAAGAAAACAAGCAAGTGAAATGGGATTACACTGCAGATACCCTAATAATTCTCATGGGAATTGGTAACATTAAAGAAAACACTGCAGAGATCATGAAGTATAGGGACCCAGACACTCCAGCATGTGCAATTGAAAGCGGAACACTCCCAAATGAGAGAGTTGTATTTGGAACCCTTGGTACAATAGCTGATAAGCAAATCAACACACCTGCAATACTTGTTATCGGCAAGGTAATTGATGTCTTTAAGGAAATTAAAGGAATTGAATAATCCTTAAAGTATCAAACTATTTTAAGCATATCTTTAAAGATAACAATTAAATTTATATTTAAAAAGAAGTATTAAACACTTCTTAACTTTTTTTTATCATCATACAATCCCATAAAACCATAAATAAAAAATTAAAAAACTATTTTTAGAACAATATCAAAAAAAACATTTTAAAAAAAATCTTAAAACTATTTTAGAGTAATAAAAAAAACTATTTTTAAAATAATAAAAAAATATTTTAAAAAATTAAAAAACTATTTTTAGAATAATAAAAAAATATTTTAAAAAATTAAAAAACTATTTTTAGAATAATAAGAAAGATTTTAAAAAATTTAAAACTATTTTTAGAAATATAATGAAAAATATTTTAAAAGATATTAGAATATTGTCAAATATTAAGCAAGTTAATAAGCCCAATGTCAAATATTTAAACAAATATATGATAAAAATAAAAATAAGTTATTTCAATCCTATAAAAATACTAAAATAAGCATAAAATAAGCTAAAATGCTAAATAAAAACAAACATATTTAAATATAATTAAAATCAAACTTAATAATACTCAATTATTATTTATGAGTGAAAAAAATCAAAAAGAGGTAAATTATGGAAATAGGAGAAATAATTACTGATGCTTTAACTTATCCATTTAACAATATTAAGGCTCTTGTAATCTATGCAGTCCTAGGTATCCTTGCAGCATTTGTACTTGTATTAACAGGAGTAAGTGTTGGAACAGGTATTGGAATAAACAGTTCCTCATTAGGAGTGCTTGGAGTTATAGGAATTATTATAACTATCCTTATTTATTTATTAATTATGGGATTTGGATTGGACATTATAAAAATCGGAATTGATAAGGGAGATGGATCTCCAGATATTGACTTTAGCAGACAAGTGGCTAATGGTATTAAATTACTTATTGTTGCTGTCATATACTTTATTATTCCATTTATCATTACAGCATTAGTAATGTACTTTAACAACACATTAGGCATTATTGTAGGAGCAATATTAACCATTGTATTTGCATTTGCATTATACATGGGCCAATGCAGATTAGCAGACACTGAAGATTTAGCTTACTCAGCAAATATCATTGAAGCAATTAAAGATGCATTAAGCATAGGAATTGTTAAAATCCTTATTGTGCTTATTCTTTTAATCATCATCGGATTTATATTAACCTTTATTGTAAGCATCTTTAACAACTTTGGCAGTGTTGGAACTTTCATTGGTGCTTTAATCCAAGGAATTTTATCAATATACCTTACTTTTGTTCAATTTAGAGCAATTGGTTTATTATATTCCGACGTATAATCCTATAAACTTTTTTTCTTTTTTTATTTTTTATTATTTTTATTATCTTTTTTAATTATATTCTTAAACTTTTTTTAAAGACTAAATTTAAACATTTAACTAATAATTAATTAATTTAGATTAAAATAATTAAAAAAAATATCTAGAAAAAAATAGATAAAACTTGAAAAATAATTAAAAATAGTTATAACTTGAAAATAATTAAAAAAAAGAAAATATATAAAAAAAGTAAAAAAATTAATTTAAATAAATCTAATCCAAATTATCAGACTTATTTAAAGCTTTTTTTATTCTAAAACTAATATATTGAGTACCTCCGCGCATTACACGCTTGAATTCCACCCAATCAAGATTAGCCAAGAATGTCTTAACTATATAAGCAAATGAAAAATAGTATTTGCTCATTAGACTGTCCCTTAACTTTTCTATCTCATGATGATCTGCATAAGGATAGTCAACAAGACAATTAAGATAACCGTCATCATTTAGCCACTTGGAATAGTCTTCTGTAATCAAATAGCCGTTTTCTTTAGCCCAGTCATAAAAACCGGTTCCAGGGAACGGAACAGCTTGCTGGAAGAAGCACATATCAGGATAAACAGACTGTGCAAACTTATAAGTCTCTTGAATAGTGTCAAGATTATCTCCACTTAGACCTATCATAAAGCAGCCAAAGACCTTAATGTCCAACTTTCTGGCATTTTCAGCAAAGGCTCTTGACTGTTCGAGTGTGATTCCCTTCTTAATCTCATTTAAGACATCTTGATTACCTGATTCATATCCGCAAACGAGCAATCTGCATCCGGCATCCTTCATTTTTTTCATTGTTTCAAACTTAAGGTCTACACGTGTATTGCATGACCAAACAGGCTTGAGGCCTCTTTTGATAATCTCATCACAGAAGTCAATTACCCTATTTTGATCAACAGTGAATGTATCGTCTTCAATGAATATTTCCTTAATTTCAGGAATCTCATTTAGAATGTATTCAAACTCATCTGCCAAGTCACTTACAGACCTTGTCCTATACAACCTTCCCCCCATTGTTGAAGGATAGCTGCAGAAGTTGCACTGATTAGGGCATCCCCTTGAGGATACAATCTGAATCATTGGCTTTTGAGCAAATGCGTAAGCGTAATCATCGAAATTCAAGTACTTTTGATAAACCTTTGAAACATAAGGAAGGCTGTCCAAATCATCAAGAGGCTCTCTATCTTCAGTGTGCATTACAGTGAAGTCATTGCTCTTCAAATCGAATCCATCGATTTTTCCAATGTCCTCGCCATCTGAGTTTACCCTATATGAGACACCCTTAACCATTGACACATCATCAGACTCAATCAGTTCTCCAACAGTATAGTCGTATTCCTGACGGAGAAGATAATCAATACCTAAACACTCTTTTAAAACTGCTTCAGGCAAGATTGTAGCATGAGTTCCTCCAATAAGTATTTTAGCCTTAGGATAAGCTTCTTTGATTGCATCAATAACCTTATAATCATAACTGCAAGTAGGAGTTGTTATTTCAGCCATAATATAATCAGGCTGATATTCCTTAACTTCTTTTATTGTATCTTCAGTTGTATATGCCTTTGTAATGCAATCAACCAGTTTGCATTCATATCCTTCACGTTCACAGACACCTACACAGTATGCCAACCAGTAAGGATAATATAATGTGCCTGATTTTGTTTTCTCAGGCCATCTGCTAGCCCTGCTTATGTTGAATTCATATGGCAAATTTAAGAATAGAATTTTCATCATATCACATAAAACTTAAATC